>JABUEW010000040.1 GCA_013314855.1 Bacillota bacterium
ATTTTATCATTTCTATATCTTCAGGACTAAATGTCCTACCTGAAAATGTTCTATTAGTATTGTTCATGACTTGATTACCTACCTCCCCCAAGTCTACTATACAATACTAATCTTGTACGTGTCCAACTCGGTTTTGCGAAAATATTTTTTTGCTACTCTCTATAACTCTTGTTTTCTCTTTCTTTTAAATTCGTGCTTCATCTCTGAAAAGAAAAGTGTTTCTAACTTGTTAACCTGTAAGTTATATAGTTAATTATGGTATTTCCATGAAAAAATAAAGCTTTAAATAGCACAACAACATCTTTCATACTAATAGATAGGATAAAGAAAGAGGATAAAGTATTTCACAATAGAATCTAAATTGATTTATCTATCGCTTTAGCAACAACCCCATCTGCCTTTTTTAAAAGCTCCTCCGCTTCAGCAATATCTACTTCTGCCTCTATCATGACTATTGCTGCTTTTACAGAATTTCCAGCCATCGCCAGATATCTTTCGGCCTGTTCAAAACTAATTCCTGTTGCATGCATAATTAGCCTTACAGCTCTATCAATTAATTTTTTATTAGTAGGTATCATATCGACCATTAGGTTAGAATATACCTTACCAAGCTTTATCATTGCCGTAGTTGTTATCATATTTAATATCATTTTCTGAGAGGTACCGGCCTTCATTCTTGTAGAGCCCATAATTACTTCCGGTCCGGTAACAACTTCTATTTTATGATCAGCAATCTTACCTATTGCAGAATCCGGATTGTTTGAAAGGGATATGGTTTTTGCTCCTATCTCCCGAGCCTCTTTTAGGGCCCCAATTACATAAGGAGTTCTCCCACTTGCAGTAATTCCCATCACAACATCTTTTTCACAGCAGCCTTTAGCCCTTATGTCTATACCACCTTGTTCTTCGTTATCTTCAGTATCTTCAACAGGAGTGCGCATTGCCGTATCTCCACCGGCAATTATACCCTGTACCATATCCGGAGGAACGCCAAATGTAGGGGGACATTCTGCAGCATCGGCAATAGCTATTCTACCACTAGTACCGGTACCAACATAAAACAATCTTCCGCCTTTCTTGAAAGACTCCACTACTATTTCTATAGCTTTTGAAATATCCGGTATAACCTTCTCAACACAAAATGCCACTGTTTTATCTTCTTCATTTATAAGTTTTAAAATTTCCAAGGTATCCAACCTGTCTATATTCTTTGTATTTTGATTTCGTTGTTCTGTAATAAGTTGTCCAAGATTCATTTAATCCTTTTCCCTCCTGTATTATAAAAGCATCAATAATGTTTCTTTCAAGCTCACAGTTTATTATTCTATCACATATCAATTTGATTTAGTATGTCTATTTGCTTTAGTGAATTTTTGAAATTTTCATAAAAGCAATCATGGATTTCTCCTTCAGCATATTTGCCAAGTTCACCTTCAGAAAAACCATCATATTCCCTTTTTGCTCTCATAACTGCTTCAACAACAGCGCCGTATACAGGAGGAAGTTCCGGTTGTATAAGAAGAAAGTCATTATTTAGATAAGATTTGAATCTCTCCTTCAATACAGCACCAGAATTCCATAAGCCTCCTGTTAAAACAACCGGATACGGTAATATGGCAGGATGATGAGAATGGTGAGGCTGATGAGGATGGTGCGATTCTTTTAGATACTTGGCGCCCGCTTTGACTAATAATGCAAGTTCTTCTGCGCAGGTATCCAGAATCTGTCCGGCTACGACATCACCTTTGGCTTCCGCTTCAAATATTAAAGGTGCAAAAGATGCTATAAATTGCTTTCCTTTTTGATAAATCTCAGGAATAAATTTATAAACCGGTCCTCCCAGACGTTTACTATATAGCTCAGATAAAATTGTGTTAGCTCCCCTTCCATCATAATCCCTAAGTACCGCACAAAAGCCTCTACGACCTAAATCATAACCACTGCCCGCATCATCCAGAAGATAACCCCAACCACCTATCTGTGTAATTTTTTCATTATTGCGCACAAATACTACAGAACCGGTTCCTGCTATTAAAACCATACCATTTTTGTAACCAATACCACTGTTTAAAGCATTTATTGCATCACTGCCACTATAAATAAAAGTTGCATTAGGTAACATATTTCTAAAAAAAGAAAAATACCTTTCCTTGTTATTCCCTACACTTCCACCGGAAAGACCAGCATAAAAAGAATAAAGGGGTATTTCAAATCCGCCATAGTTTTCAAGCAGCCTCAAAAGCATTCTCCTTAAATATTCTACGGATTTTTCAAATCCTATATCATTAGGGTTTGTGGAACCACCTACTATACGCTTTAATACCCTTCCGTCAAGGGTGCACAAGACCATGTCGGTCTTGGTCGCACCACCATCAACAGCTACTATGTATTCATTCAACATTATCACACTCTCCATGATATTTTATTTACATGCGATAATCTACCCTGTATAGACCTTCTCTATCATGACTGTATCGACTTGCCTTCATTTTGTCAATAGACATTTGAAGATTCTTTCTCTCAAATATTTCAGTAATTCCATGTCTTTTAAGTTCCTGGGCAAATCTATCTACCATTTTGCTGCGAAATGGACTATCTAAAGGCATACGGCTTAAAATAGTGTAAGTGACCTGCAACCTGAGACTTCTAACTCTTTCCAATACAGCATCATCATCAGCCATGTATTCCGCTTGATCAAATAAAGCTTCCGCTTTATTTAACAATTCATCGGTAAAATATGGAGCATCAGGCATGTCATAGATACTCATGTGATAAGGCTTTACAGCATTCTCCATCATATCCAAATATTGACTTATAGGTATTGAAGCCTGACCGAAATATCCCACCAGAAACTCATTAATAATAGCCTTCACATCTATATAGGGATTCCAAAGTAATTTTGCCTGCACATATGCCTCAAGTTCTGCCATAGTCCCTCCGCCGCCATGAGAAAAGTTGCCTTGTTCAAGAACTCCTTTGACACCATACTTGTGGAATAACTGCAAATTTGGTTGTAGTACATGCAGGTTTGGGAATGGCATCATATAATTGGCAAAATTAGTAACATAATCCCATATATAGAGATTTTCACAAATTTGCGACCAAGCCTTAAGATCACTCAAAAACGTTGTTCTCTCTTGTTTGTCCCTTCTTATAGCCTCAACATCACAAGTTTCCAACGGATGAGAAAAACAGCATTCAATAGTGCATAACCGTACTATGACGTTTTTTGCAGGTCGTACAAATTTTGGTGTTTTTCGTGTGTATTGATATGCAAAGGTGTGTATGAACTTATCCGGATACTCTTCTTCTATGGCTTCAGCAATCTTATTTACAAAAGTGATCATAGTTCCAGCATGACTTTCTTCCCGCTCATCAACAGCTCTACACTTTTCGCAGGTACAAAAATTATACCAATCATTTTGTGCAACCGAATATACATTACAGGAAGGATCTTGTTTAATCCATTCTTTTACTCTTTCTATGCACAGCTTAAGTACATCAGGGTTAGTTAAGCAAAGTTGAGTACGTTCACTTATTCTCTTACCATTAATTTCGGAAAAATATTCCGGATGAGAAGAAAAGTATTTCTCTACAGGTACTAAATCATTAAAAGAATGGTGAAAATTAAAAAACTTGAATTTACCACCCTGTCGCTCTGTAATATCAGCTTTATTCGAATTCAGCTTGTTCCGTACAGCAAAATTACCGTCAAAAGCATCACGCCAATATGCCTCTCTATAATCAAAAGCCGGCACTTGCATATCATCTATTTCAGGCAGTGCTACTTTAGAACGTTGCGGAATCCTGCTTACTTTTGATGAAAACCATCGGCAGCCAAGGTAATCCTCTAGGAAAGTATATACACCATAAATTGTCCCACGTGGCTTTGCACCAGTGATAACCAGGTTATCACCTATTGTTTTAATAATAAAGCCTTCACTGCCAAGTTTTGAAAGATTAATATTTATTCCTAATTCTTTGTAGCGATTGCTTGGACCTACTAAGATTTCCGGCCCTCGTTTTACCACCTTATCAGTAATAACCGGAACAACTGAACGGGTTACTTTATATATAAAATGATGTAATTCATCTGCAGCATATTTTTCTGTTTCAGAAGCATCCCAGGATACTACAATATGCCAGGAAGTCAAACCATTTTCAGCTAGTATATATTTGTTAGCGTTCATTTTTATTTCTCCTTCCTTTATGTTAAAGTATGATACCAAATACTTTCATTTCATCAGGTTTAAATGTAAGCTTAACGCAACCATTCTCTATAGGATATTCTTCCTTTGTATAAAGCTCTACCAATTTTCCAGTAAAGGGAAGTTTCAGTATTCTTTCGCCACCTGTATGGGTGCAGTCCCTTTTTTAATGTTTATCAATCTAATCATCTACCATCGGAAGCTAACAAATAGTTTCCGATGGTAGTAAATAACTAATTAAATAAGATAGCTAGATTATTTATTAGTTTATTCATTTTATTTTTATTTTTATTTTTATTATTTTTATGTTTGCTTGCGTTTTTTGTTTATTTACTCGTTTGTAAGTTAGTCAGGATTTTCCTTTTTATAGATTTCAGTTGCTTGTTGTTCCCATATTTTGCCACCCTCAGCCATCCATCTCGAAATATATTTTTTATATTCTGCTTCTACATCACCAGTTGTAACAATAAGATTTGCTAAAGCTTCTTTTTCAATATCACTTAATGTAGTCCCTAGTTCCTTTGCTATTGCCGGCACTCCAAAAATAAAAGCATCTTTTAAAAAGTTTTTACTGCAAAGGTCAAATGCCTTTCGTGTAGTCGAATTTAGGGTCATTATCTCAGTATTGTCATTATAACGGTAAAACAATGGCCAGAAAATAAATCCTCCGTCAGACCTGTGAGTTGCGGGAACATCATAAGGTGGTAGATATTCAAATTTGCCGTTAGCCTTATCAATCCATTTAAAATGCACACCTTCAATTCCTAAATACAGCAATTCATCTCCTTCTTTTGTGGTCAAATAATTCATAAGCTTCATAGCTTCTTCAGGATTTTTGCAGGATTTTGCAATACCCTTATAACTAGTGCTGAAAGGTTGAACCATGCCTCCAATTCCATCTTCGCCTTTAATAATTGCAAAGTCAAAGGTAGGTTTCACTTCTTCAGTATATCTGCCAAGCCAGTTGTTAGTAGTGCCTGTAGCTGGAAAGTCTATAGCGCCATATGTTCCATTCCAAAGTTTCTCAAGGCAAGCCATATTTGGAATGGTTGCAAAATCAGGCTCCATTAATCCTTCATTGTAAAGTTTTCTCCAGTATTCGATAGCTTTTAGATAATTTGGATGCTTCATATATGTGGTAACTACACCATCCACCATAATAGGTCTCCCATACGGTATACCAAAAGCGCCAAATATATTTGTATACATGCTATCATATTTAATACAACTAGCTAGACCTATTGTGTCATTTTTACCGTTTTTATTTGGATCATTGTAAGTAAAGGCTTTCATTACATTGTAAAAGCTGTCCAAATCATTAGGCATATCCATATTAAGATTTTTGAGCCAATCCGTACGGATAGCCAAACTGGTAGGATAACCGGGAGGACTCGGAATACCCCAGGTAATTCCACCTGCGTTTAGTCCTCTACCAAAGTAATCCTTACGATTTTCAAGTATATCCTTACCATATGTCTTTAATAGTTCATCTAATTCGAGCAATATTCCGTTTTGAACGTACAATTCTCCATTACTCTGACTAAAGCTAAAAATGTCAGGTAGGCTATTTGATGCAATCATTGCATTGAGTTTAGTCATACTTTCTCCTGGTCCTACAAGTATCGGGCTCCAGTTAATACCGGTTCTTTTACGGACTTCAGCAATAATAGAAGCATTTTCAGCCGGCACGGTGCCTTCTTCATGTAAAGATACAATGGTTACAGGGTCTTTCTTTTGCTCAGTTGCACTCCTATCTGTGGCATCGTCACCCTTATCCCCTGTTTGTATGCCTGTTGTAGTCATTTTGCACGAAGTAACAGCAAATAACATACAGAAAGCAAAAACTAATACTAATACTTTAATAACTTTACTTTTCATTATAAAATACCTCCCTCGTGTTTTTTATTTTGAATTATTTATTCAAAAGACTACTGTCGAGTCTTTGAACCAAGCTAATTGAGCTAACCTTTTATTGAACCGATTAGAACCCCCTTAACATAGTATTTTTGTAGCCATGGATAGACTATTAATACAGGTATAACAGACGCAGAAATTGCCGCCATTTTCATTGTCTCCTCGGACATTCCCGAACCGGCTATTGCCCTGTCTTCAGCCTGTCCTAATTGACCAAAAGCAGAAAAATTAATCATAGAACGTAAATATACTTGAAGTACTTGTTTTGCCGGATCATCAATATAGATTACACAATCAATATAAGCATTCCAATGTGCAATTCCGTAGAACATTGCCATGGCAGCAAAAACAGGCTTAGAAAGAGGAACAATTATACTTACGAGGGTACGAAACGGCGTGGCTCCGTCAATATTTGCAGATTCTTCTAAACTCGGAGGTAGTGCTTGAAAGAAATTTCTCATTATAAACATATTATAGGCACTTATAGCACCCGGTAAGATTAAGGACCACATGGAGTTTAGAAGTCTCAACTCCTTTACAAGTAGAAAAGTTGGAATCATTCCACCCGAAAAAAGCATGGTAAAGAAAATTACCATTGTCCAGAAGTTTCTTCCAACAAAACGTTTTATTGATAAAGGATATGCAATTGAAGCCGTCATAATTAGGTTAACCATAGTTCCAACAAAAGTACGTATAATAGAATTTTTATATGTAGTAAAAATAAGTTTGTTTTTAGCCAACAAAATATATGCTGACAATGTAGGCTGCCGCGGGTAAAAAAATAGTCCACCCTCCATTGCAGCCCTTGAGTTGCTTATAGAATACATTATTACATGCCAAAAGGGATAAAGAGTAATAAAAGCTAAAAACCCGAGTATAAAATATATTATTATACGACCTATAACTTCACCTTTTGTCGATTTTGTATTCATATTGCTATATTTCCCCCCAAATTATTTCAATTATGATTGGTATGAGAAAACTTTTTATATTATGAAATATGAAAATAACTTACCACTCTATAGCTAAATAGTCACTTTTATCTACAAGGCATTTTAGACGTACCAAGCTACCACTATCTTGATAGCGTTCCAGAATATGCCCGTTACCTGATACTATATGCATACTCTCTATATTAGTTACTGAGTATTCAGCAGCATTAAATTCACAGGTCCATGTAATAGCTTGCTCACTTGTATTAAATAGGAACAACACCGTTCGGGTACCATCCCACAATTTCCAGGCTCCCGCTGATACAACAGGAGCATCAAAAACTCCAGGATATCTCATTCCAGCTATTGTTATAATACGAGGAACATCACCAATTATCTTTGGTGGCCGTAACATGGAGCCTTTATAGAAAAATTCACGATAATCCCAACGTAGTTTTACCATTTTCTTTAGATAATCCAACTTTTCTTTATGGTAGACTATGTCGGAATTTAACCAACCTATCTGTTGACCATAAAGTATTTGTTGAGATATGTGGAATTTAAAATAAGGTATATCTTTTTTCTTATAGCCATTAATGTTACGACCAAACATAACAATATAACTGCCATATATGCTTGAAAACGCCGGAACCTGGTTTGGATGTATCCATACCCAGGTCAAGTAACCATCAAAACTTTTAGCATATACTTCAGCATTGCACTCAGTTGTATATGCACAATCCTTTGGTTTTTCAATATTTAACCTGTTCATAAAGTTCCAATAGGCATCAATCCACCAACTCCCACCACCCGGTAGATGATTATGATTCTTATCCATACATAGATTAGCTCCGGCAGCTGCAACCTGGTCTATGTAAATTGCATTAACATTGTATTTCTGGAAAAGCTGTTTTGCAGTGTTACCCATTACTTTTTTCCATAAGTAACTGCTTGGACACATTGCAGCTAATTGGACTAACGAGCCGTCCGATTCATGTGCTGCATAAGTTTCAAGGTATAGCTCTCCGTCTGCTTTTTTTGTTGCCCATGGCAAAGCAATATTGCTAAATTGATAATCCTGATCCCGCCGATCCAATATGTCCCATAACCTGCCGTTTATGTAAGGCATTATATATATACCTTCTGCTTGCATAGCTTTTATACCTGTTTCAAAACCTTCTTTTGTAGGAAAATAATGAGGATAATCATTGTTAAATGGAATCCAGTGCCAGTTGTAAACATGATAGCCGACAGGTACACCTAACTCTTTCTTAAGTAAAATAGGAGTTTTATACCAACTTTCTCTGTCACTTTCTTCTTTTTCAGGTCGGACACTTATAGGGATAGGGTCAGCATCAGGGTTATCGTTAGGCATCCAATCCATAATCCAAAACGACATTTCTCTCATCCACAATGGGGTATCTTCCCGCCCTTCTTTACTTACCTTAGGCATCCATTTAGCTTGAGTATGCACAAACCTTTTGTATATTTGTGTTGCATCAAACCAGTCACCGGAAAATATCTGCCAAACCATACATCCTGGAAGTGAAAACGCATTTGCAGGTTCTCCACGATTAACAGCAGGGTAATTATATGAAAGCATACCTTGTTTGCTGCTTCTAAAGGTGTTAAATGTGATGTCTTTCCGACTGCCGACATCGTCATGCACAGCAACATATATTCCATTATTTTGGTTATTTTTATTATTATAAATAGCGAAATACGGCATAACATAATAAAATCCTGAGGGGTAGCTGCCATATAAATGTCTTGAGTATGAACAGGCATCGTTTATCACTTCACCAGGATTTGCTGGAATAAAAGCATCTAAATTCTCCCCTTCAAAAGATACATTTGGATACGTAACTGACATTACTGAAATATTGGGATTGTCATTGAGTACATCCATTGTCCATTCAATACGATGTTCTTTAGCAATTGCCCGTGCTTTCAAAACAACTGCAAAATCTTTTAATTTCCCATCTCCTGGATTAATAAATTTAAGAGATATACCTTCACTTTCTTTTTCAACTATGGTATTTTCCCATCCATTATCAGAGTCTATCCAATATCTTTGCTTGGTATCCAGTTCTAGAATATCAACTTCAAACAATGGTAATACTTTTTTACTTAGAAATAGATTTGCCGTATTATTATTTGTATCACAATTTGTTGAATCATAATTATTACCATAATTATTTATTCTGCTTAAAAAAATGCCGGTTCTTCCTTTTTCCAGAACTACTTCCATAAAGCCTGCCTTCAATGAATACATCTCTTTAGATTCAATTGTCGAAGATGATTTTTTCGCTTCCGGAATAATCTCAGGCAAGCTATTACAAAGCGCCTGATAATTTTTGTGAGAATAACTGTCATTTGGACAAATACTTCCGAAAAGTAGCCATACACTTAATGGCCGCTCTGCATTTAAAATCCGCAAATCACTGTTAAAATTTCTCAATTCATAATCAGGTATCAGTGAGCATGTATTTGGATCCAGCATTACCTGTCCACTTTCTCTTAATCCAAACCAGCAATCATCGCCTACCAGATTAATACCTTCCCTAAAAGCTATAGGATGCTCCAGTTCACTTATGCTGCCATGCATATATGGTCCAACACCATAAAACTCTTCATATCTCGTTTCTTCCGGAATTAAATTCATCCATTGTAAATTGCCACAGAAAACATGATCATTGCTTAAAAAACTCGTTGTAATATAGATTGCTGGCAAATTTCTCATTAAGTATAATTTATAGCATACTATAAGTCCTGGAATTGGTTCCCCTGTATTAGTGTCAATCGGACACGAATTAATCCGGATTATTGAAGAACAACTCTCGGAATATTTATTAACATAGTCATTTATTAACAATTGAGTCTTATCATGGAAGATCCAGTAGGTACCTTGTTTCTGGATATTTTCTTGTCTTGCAGATGGTAGATTTATAATTTTATCTTCACTCGAAAAGCTTATCCTATTTCCTGAAGATTCATGGGTTATTTCCAGTTTAAGAACATGGTTATTAGAGTCAATAGTACAATTCGTTTTGTATTCACCATTACAAAATGTATTTATTAATGTCTTCATTGTTTGTCCTCCTTCAAATAAATTCGCATTAAAATCACCCGAGTATTTAAATTATCTTGTTATTAAATTATTCCGCTATACGGGTCTATTTTTTTAGCAATTGCATTTGTTAAAAGCACCATAATTAATCCAACAAATGATTTAAATACACCTGCTGCAGTAGCTAAAGAAAAATCATGCTGCACTACACCAACTTTATATACGTAAGTATCAATAATTTCACTCACTTCATATACAAGTGGATTGTATATCGCGAAAATTTGTTCAAACCCTGCCTCGAGTAAAGCACCAACCCTTAAAATTAAAAGGACAACAATAGTAGGACGGATTGAAGCCAAAGTAATATGCCACATTTGTTTCCATTTACCTGCCCCATCAATTATAGCTGCTTCATATAATTCTTGTTCAATTCCACTTATTGCTGCAAGGTATACTATTGTTCCCATACCCATACCCTTCCAGATATCCGATAGAACAATTACATATCTGAAATGGTTTTTACTGCCCATGATATCGGTAACCTTCCCAACATATCCAAATGCAGAAGCAACACCTTTAATAATTCCTGAATTTGGTGAAAATAGTATAAACATTATCCCACCGATTACCACCCAGGATATAAAGCTGGGAAGCAATAATGATGTCTGCACAAACTTTTTGTATTTAGAGTTTATAACTTCATTTATCATTAATGATAATACTATAGGTGCAGGAAAGCCAAAAATGATTTTAGCAAAACTAATAATTATTGTATTTCTAAGAGCCCGGTTAAAACCAGGAAGACTGAAAAGCTTTATAAATACATTAAAACCAACAAAAGGGGACTCAGCAAAGCCCTTAAATATATTATAATCTCTAAAAGCTATAGTGATACCATACATTGGTACATATTTGAATAGTATAAAGTAGAATATTCCCGGTACAGCTAATAAATAAAGAAGGTAATCCTTCCTCATTAGTCTTAACTTTTTGTGAATAGTATTAATGGTTAGTTTTTCCCCTGATATCATCTTATGAACACTCCTTGATGTTTCATATAGTCAATTTATATCAGCCATTTTGTATCTTCGGGCAGGCTCTTAGTTTTCGCTATCAAGCAACTATCCTAAAAAATCAGTTCACATTTTAATATTAGCAATTTTTATAGGTCATTACAAGTTATGAATAGTGTACTAAGGTAATAAAAACTACAAACTTATCAGTACTAAAACGGGTCACATTTTATATACAAAGTCATAAATCCTCTACAATATCTCCCCTTACATTACTTTTATTCAATGGTCCTACGAAGCAGGTTACAACAAAATCAATTAATTTTGTCTAAGTTGGTAACGTTCCCTATACTGGGATGGTGTGCATAAAAATCTCTTTTTAAACTGACGGTAAAACGCTTGTTTTGTCTCGAAACCACATTCTAAAGCTATGTCCATTATTGACTTTGACGATAGCTGTAGTTCATTGGCCGCATACTTGATTCGTAGCTGATTAATATATTCTGCAGGTGATATACCCATCTCATCTCTTAATAATCTATGCAGGTAGGATACACTAATAAAAAATTTTGAAGCAATATCATTAACCGTTAAAGGTTCTTTATAATGAATTTCTATATACTGCTTTATCTTCAGTGTGATCTCCTGTTTTTTCCTGACATTAGCCTGGTAATAACATTCCATTACGAAAATAGAGAATTCACGAATTATTATGAGCTGTTCATTTAAGCTCTGTGATTTTATAAGCATGGACAAATATTTCGAAGTTGTTTCATCGGTTTTAGCAGGATAATCATCCATCTCATAAAGTAATTTATGAATATTATTATACATATTGGTAAATATTAGTTTTAACGCTATTACATTAGTAGGAGTATTTACTTTTATAAATTTCTCAATTTCATTAATACTGCGGTCAATACCCTCCTTGTCGCAGGTCCTGATAGCATATTGAAGTGATTCATCTTGTACAAATGGATAATTAAGCTGCCCAACTATATTTGTGTTCAAATATTCATAGCATCCTACAGGTTTGTTACCCATCATAAGCTGGTATTCATAAGCCTGAATTGCTTCCATAAAAGCTTGATGAAGCGATCTGATTTCTTTCTTTTCGGCACTGATACCAACATAGATACCTATATGGAATTCATGCTTAAATCCATCTATTATGGTTTCCATTTTTTCAACGAAGTTTTGTAATAGATAATCCTGGTAATTTATAACAATAAAAAATTTAAATGGTTCAAACTGTACTATATAAAATGAATCCATATCTCTCATGTTTTCCGTTAAATATTCTTTATACATTTCGATTTTTAAATAATCCATAGTACCTAACATATCAATATAGTCATTAATGTAAATAACCATTACACGAAATAATTTTCCATTAAATTTTATCCCCAGTGAGTATAGTTGCTCCATCAAATTTTTTTCATCATTGCTTTGTTGTAAAACAATCTGCAGCAGGTACTTCTCCCTTAGCAACGGAATGTTCCGTTTTGCTATATTACGTAATTGATCATTATCATTTACTAGTCTTTCGAACATACTTGTAAGGTATTGAATCCTATCAACTTGTTCCGGATGTACAAAACGCTCTCTTACCATTTTATATAAACGCCTTAGTGGCTCATATATTCTCATAGCTACGGGTATACTTAATAGTATTCCTATTAATATTACAATATATAGTAAAGTAATAACTGTAGTTTTCAAAGGTTTACTCATTTTAACAACATCATTATACGGAACTATTTGAATAAAAGTCCATCCGCTTAAATTTGACTCGTCATATACAGCTATATATTTTTTGCCGTAGATATCAACTTGTGTATTCTTATCCCTGTTAGATTGCAATAACACATTAATATATTCATTGTATTCATTATTTGAGTCCTCAAAGTTATTGTGTTCTATGGCATATAATAATTCTTCATTATTATTAAAGATATATATTTTTTCATTATTAAAAATTTTAATTTGTTCCAGAAGATTTTCAATAACCTTGTGATTTATTTGTGCTGCAAGGTATCCTTCTTCCTTACCCGAAATCAATTCCCGGGTTATATAAATACCAGGACAGTTCCCGTCTTTCTTGTTAATCATGCTAAAACCTAAGAACTGTATTTTATCCCGTTCGGATTTTCCAAGTGTGTTATATTTTTCTTCCGGATATAAACCATTAGCAATGACCAGACGTTGTTTCGGGTAGTGAATATACATATTGTTAATTATTGTATTCGCATGCAATGTTTCACTGATCATCTTCTCAATTTTCATAGCAATATTTACTTGTTGTTGCTTGTTAAAATCAGAATATCTTGCCATCATTAATACCTCGGAATTTGTCGATAATTCATAAAGAGCAGTTTGTAGACTGCTAATCTGGTTGTTCAACTGGTTCTTTGTCTCTTCCACCTTCATCCGGATAAGCTGAGTATATATATTCACAATCTGATTGCGAGCAGTGAAATATATCAAAGTTAAAATAATACTACATACTAGAAGTATTATGATTGTTATATACATTGCTGCTCGTACTATATTGGGATCCATAAGCAAAAGTATTCTATTAATATTGACTTTAAACTTATGACTTCTATTGTTTTTCATAAAAGTTTTCCTCCTTCCTCATCAGACTTGTAGATTGATTTATGCTAAGCAATACCTGTATGCGGCATATAATAATTATTTTATAATAATTTAAGAAATTTGTAATTGTATTGCTCATTTTATAACACCCCTCATTTTAACCAAACGTCAAGAAGCCTCTCGTCTCTCCTTTTCTAAAGGATTTTAAATGGCATTTTTTACATACTAAGCAATAATACTTAATAATTATATTTTAACATAATAATATTTAAACTGTATAACAATATTAATTTGTTAAACCAATTGACAAATGATTATGCAACACATATAATTAAATCAGTTAACAAATACCTAAAGTAAATATATATTTTAAATAGAAGCGCAAAAATTTGTGAGGTATATAAAAGTGGAGATATTAGAAACATTACCAGAAAATAGGCCTAAACTGAAAGCTGTACTCTTTGATTTTGATGGTACAATATCCACCTTAAGGCATGGATGGGAAAACGTTATGGGGCCTCTTATGATTGAAATGATTACCGGAGACACACCGGAGGATGACAATATAAAAAATCTTGTAAAAGAATACATTGACCAATCTACAGGAATACAGACAATTTATCAGATGCAGTGGCTGGTTGAGACAATAAAAAAGCATGGAAGAAATCCTAGCGTACCTGAAGACCCCTGGTGGTACAAAGATGAGTATAACAAGCGGCTGATGAAATATGTAGATGAAAGGAAAGAAAGCATAATAAAGGGTAAAGTTTCTCCGGACAAGTATATTATAAAAGGTAGCAGGGAACTTCTGGAAAAGTTTAAACACAAAGGAATTGAAATGTATGTGGCAAGCGGTACCGACCATCCCGATGTTATAAAGGAAGTTGAAGTACTCGGTCTGGCAAAATATTTTAAAGAAATTCAAGGTGCACCGCTGGGTAAAGTCCAGTGCTCAAAAGAGTGGGTACTGAGAAAGCTTATGGAAAAAAGCTCGATTAAAGGATATGAACTGGCTGTTATAGGGGATGGACGGGTAGAGATAGCACTTGGGAGGGAATTTGGAGCAATTACTCTTGGTGTAGCAAGTGATGAAGAAAAGCTTGAGGGGATTAATCCAATAAAAAGAAAACGGCTGGTAAAAGCTGGTGCCCATGCTATAGTGGGAGATTTCAAGGACAGCGACGGTATACTAGGCTGGCTCGGGGGGATAATATCAAAATAGTAGAAATACTTGAAAAACAGATGGCAGGCTTTATACAGGTACAAATAATATGGCAGGAGAAGTGGCACACATAAGGGAGGATGATAACTGCTGATGAGAAATAAAGCCAGAAACTCTACAGACATGAAATTTTATAACAGAAATACCATTTTGAAAATAATTCAAAGAAGTCCGGTATCCAGAGCTGAATTAGCGCGTAAAACAGGACTTACACGGGCAGCTGTTTCGTTAATAATAGACGAATTAATCAAGGAGGGTATCGTTGTTGAAACAGGTACCGGTGAGGCTGAATACGGCAGGAAACCGGTGCTCCTTGAAATAAACCCTGACTGTTATTATGTAGTAGGTTTGAATATCTCCAGAAGCGGTTATTCTACAGGCATTGTAGATATAAAGGGTAATTTGAAAAGCAGGTATGATTTCAGCAATAATGTGAAAGCTTCTTTGGAAAATGAACTAAATCATATTAAGTATGCTTTAAATAAATTAATAAAAAATTCGGGAATTGAGGAGGAAAAAATCCTGGGGCTTGGAATAAGTGCCCCCGGCCCATTAGATGTTTATAATGGCATCATATTAAATCCCCCGAATTTTAGTTTATGGCATGGGGTTAACATAATAGATGAACTTAAGAAAGATATCCCTTTAAAAATGTTTCTTGAAAACAATTCTACTGCCCTTACATTAGCCGAGAAGAATATTGGCAAAGGACCCAAGTTTAGTAATTTTATACTCATTGTTGTAGATACAGGAATAGGTGCGGGTATTGTAATTGATGATAAACTGTATCGGGGAGAAGGGGGGTTTGGTTGTGAAATAGGCCATACAACAATAGATGTTAATGGAAAAGCGTGTAGTTGTGGAAATACAGGATGTCTGGAGGTATATGCATCTATTCCGGCAGTTTTACAAAAGGCTGCCCAATATGATAATGGGATAAAATCGTGGAAAGATATTGTAGATAAAGCTGAGCAGGGTAATAATTACTGTCTAAAAATAATAAAGGAGGAGGCCCGCTTATTAGCTGCAGCTATTGTTAATATAATAAATATTTTGGAGCTTGAAGCAGTTGTATTAACAGGATACATTAATTACAAGCCCAATATGCTTATGGACTTGATTCGTGAGTATGTGGGAAAAACTGCAATTACGAGAAACATCCGCTCTACAAAAATATACAGTTCTTCGCTGGATGAAAACTCTGATATTATAGCCGCTGCAGCAGTAGTTATCGATAAGTTTTTCAGCTACCCTCATTTCTTATTTTCTCCTACTTCCCATATCCATGAGGGTGAGCTTTATGCCAATTCCATGCAGTTTCAATAATTGTGTGCAGGTCATTATATTGGGGTTGCCATTTTAATTCCCTTTTTATCTTTTCCGAAGAAGCTACCAGAACTGCAGGGTCCCCCGGTCTCCTATCCGATATTACAGTTTTGATATCAATACCCGTAACTTCTTTGGCTATATTTATAACTTCCTTAACTGAAAACCCCTGCCCGTTGCCCAAATTATAAATAGTACTCTCTCCTCCATCCCTTAAATGCTTTAATGCTAGGACATGGGCCTTAGCTAAATCGGTTACATGAATATAATCCCTGATACATGTACCGTCCGGAGTATTGTAGTCATTTCCGAAGATACGGATATTTTCCCTTTTTCCCAATGCAACTTGCAAAACCAAGGGTATTAAATGAGTTTCAGGGTTGTGGTCTTCTCCAATTTTACCTGAAGGGTGCGCTCCCGCTGCATTGAAATATCTAAGGGATACATATTTTATTCCATAGGCTTTATCGGCCCATTTTAGCGCTTTTTCAACTGCAAGCTTAGTTTCTCCATATGGATTTGTAGGCAGAGTATTATCAGTTTCCTGTATGGGAATATTTTCAGGTTCTCCATAAGTAGCCGCTGTTGATGAGAAAACAATGTTTTTGACGTTATACTTTTCCATTTTACTAATAAGCCTTAATGTACCTATAACGTTATTGTTATAGTATTTTAAAGGGTCTACCGTACTTTCCCCCACGAGGGAGTAAGCAGCGAAATGTACTACTGCTTCAATCTCATTTTCATTAAATACTTTATCCAAAAACTCTTCATCACACAAGTTGCCGCAGTATAATTTACCTCCCAACACTGCCTTCTTATGTCCTTTTTCAAGGGTATCAACAATAACAACCTCTTCAGAAGCCTCTAAAAATTCCAATACAGTGTGGCTTCCTATATAACCTGCTCCCCCTGTAACTAAAATTGCCATATATCTTTACCTCCTATATAATTTCCCGGGCTCCATCTCCTGTTTCGGACACATAAAATGTTGCTTCCAGCCCAACCCTCTCCTTATATCTTCTGCCTACTTCCTCAATAAACCTACCAATTGCATCCTCTCTTACAATACTTACCGTGCATCCTCCAAAGCCGGCTCCTGTCATCCTCGAACCTAAAACCCCGTCAATTTTCAATGCCTCTTCTACCAGGGTATCCAGTTCAATTCCCGTAACTTCATACAAATCTCTTAAAGAGTTATGAGACTCTACCATCAGTTTCCCAAAACCACTTAAATTTCCTTCATTTAATGCATTTACGGATTTGAGTACTCTGTCATTCTCCGATATTACATGATCAACTCTTTTCCTAATAACCTCATCCTTTATTAAATGCTTGTATTCATTAAACTGCACATAAGATATTTCCCCTAGATAACTTGCGTTTGGAAAAGCTGATTTTAGCATTTCAAGGCCTGCTTCACATTCCCTTCTTCTCTCATTGTACTTGGAATCTGCAAGACTCCTTTTCTTATTTGTGTTGGCTATAACTATTTTACTGTCTTTTAAGTTTAATGGCACCAGCTTATAGCTTAAATCTTTAGCATCAAGGAATATTGCATGGTTTGCCTTTCCCATAGCTGACGCAAACTGGTCCATAATACCGCAGTTTACACCTACATATAAGTTTTCTGCTTTTTGCCCAATCTTAGCCAGTTCAACAAGGTCAATTTCTTTATCTAAACCAAAAGTCTCCTTTCCAATGGTTGCCAATGCCAATGCAGTGGATACCTCAATAGAAGCAGATGAGGAAAGACCTGCTCCATAAGGTATTGTACCATGGTATAGCATATCACATCCTGTAATTTTATACCCGTGCTTTTGCAATTGGTCGGCCACTCCCAATTGGTAGTTGCCCCATTTTAAATCCCTATACTCGTTAAGCCTGTCAAGAGAGGCTTCTACCCTGTCTTCCAGGTCTGTAGCAGCCAGCCTTATTATTGTGTCATTCCTTGGCCTTACAATTACGGTTGTGTCCATTGTAAGGGCTGCAGGGAACACATAGCCGCCGTTATAGTCGGTATGCTCTCCAATTAAGTTCACACGGCCGGGAGATGCAAATACCCGAATTCCCTCCTCCAAGCCACCATATATTTCAATAAACCTTTTCTTAAGCTCATCAATTGTCATATGATAAAACCTCCTACCTTCTCACTTGTTTGTAAACCTTTTATAAGCCTCTCTCAATTCCCCTGCCTTCTCTTCAGGTTTTGTAGGATTTGCGTGGGCCCATGCCCCCGTTTCACTGGAAGCATTAAATTTCTGCTTGTTGGCAGCCCTGAGAGGCGGGAAAAACTCTATGTGAAAATGATAGTAATCACTAAAATCCCCACTGTTTACAGGGTCCTGGTGCATACACATCATGTAGGGAAACTGAAATCCAAAAAGAGAATCCAGAGTTCCTGCAGCGTCCCTGACTGTTTGTGCTAAACTTAGTTTCTCACTCTCTGTAAACTGGCTCAGGTTTTGAATATGCCTTTTGGATGCTATATAAATACCATAAGGATACTCGGTAAAGAAAGGTAAGAATACCACAAAATGCTCGTCTTCAAAGATTACCCTTTCTTTAAACTCCATTTCATCCTTTATCATATCACAGATAAGGCATGCGCTGTTCTCATTATGATATTCTTTGCATGCATCAAGTTCCAATTCAAGTTTTTTAGGGATATATGAATACCCATAAATCTGCCCATGAGGATGAGGCATGGTTACACCTACCAGTTCTCCCCTGTTTTCAAAAATGAAGATGTATTTGATTTTTTCATCTTTCCTAAGCTCAATAAACCTTTCAGTCCATAAATCTACCAATTTTTTTACATGCTCTACCGAAAGCTCGGGTAAAGTAACTGTATGCTGTGGTGAATAAAGTATAACTTCACATTTCCCGTAAGCTTCTTTTATTTTATAAAACTTTGTAGGTACATCATCAGGAACAGGAGGATTCTGTGATAACGACGGAAAATCATTGTCGTATTTTAATACTTCATAGTTGTCCGGCACCTTGCCCGACCCTGGGCAAAAAGGGCACCAATCTTTGGGCATCTGGGGCCTGTTCTGCCGGTGAGAAGCTATAATAACCCAATCTTTAATTAAAGGGTGCCACCTTAATTCAGCCATGGACCATACACCTTTCTTAATAAATTACTTACTGTTATATTTTACCCTATATTACCTAAAAGTAAATAGCAATATGTTATCTAAATATGGTATAATGTTGTATAGTAACAGTATATGATTACCTTTGCGGAATAAATAAAAGAATGATAGTTATACATGCTTGGTAGCATAAAAAATACCTTAGAAATAAAATGTTTTAAAGGTGTACCTATGCTTGAAAAATTTTATATAGCCCAATACAATAACACAGATTTAAATATGTACCGGTGTGGTATAGAGGACTGCTTACCCGGTCACTCCTGGGGTCCTGCCATAAGGGACCATTATATTATTCATTATATTATAGGTGGGAAAGGCATTTTCCAGGCTAGAGGATTAACTTATCATCTGGAAAAAGGCTACGGCTTTTTAATATGCCCAAATACAATAGTATATTATGCTGCAGACACCAAAGAACCATGGAGTTACACATGGGTAGGTTTCCATGGGCTTAAAGCGGAAACTTATCTGAACCTGGCCAATCTTTCTATTGGCAACCCAATTTTTAGATATGATAAAGATGATTTCCTCCTAAATTGTTTCAAGCAGATGATTAACAGCATGAATCTGACAAAAGGCAGGGAAGCAAGGTTGATTGGCCTCTTATATACTCTACTGTCGCAACTTATTGAATGCGCCGATGATAATAAAAGCCATAAAAAAAAGAAAAACATAAAAGAAGAACATCTTAAAAAAGCAGTAGAATATATTGCCATGAATTACTCAAGAGAAATTAGCATCGGGAATATTGCCACCCATGTCGGCCTGGACAGAAGTTATCTATATTCCATCTTTAAGCAATATCTTTCTACTTCACCCCAGGGCTTTCTTATTAATTTCCGTATGGATAAAGCGTGTGAACTTATGCTGGATCCTTCTCTTTCAATAGGAGATATTGCCCGTTCGGTAGGATATGAAGATCCGCTGCTTTTTTCAAAAGTATTTAAAAAAATAAAAGGAGCCTCTCCACGGGAATACAGGAGAGGCCGGTAGTATTTTCATGTCCTGTGCTTAAACTGGGGCAACCAATCCTTGTTTGCCTCGAACATCTCGTCCACCATCGCTTTTATTTCCGACAGGCTCAATACTGCAGAAGTTAATGGATCAAAGCATATGGCATGGAATACTTTTCTCGGATCACCGGTTATTGCTGCTTCTACGGCTAATTCTTCACACCTTGCGCTAATATTGTTTAAAATTGCCAGGTGGTCCGGTAATGGTCCTACATGAATCGGGTCAAGCCCTCGTTTCGAAGCCAGAATGGGTACTTCTACGCAACAGCCTTCCGGCAGGTTGTCAATAAGGCCGAAGTTCCTGACATTCCCGTTAAATTCAAACATAGTACCGTCGCCTATGGTTGCATTAAAAATACTGGCTGCATACTCATGTCCTCTTTTTAAGTCGATCGTATCCCTATTTAACCATTCTTCTATATCCTTCTTCCATGTATCTTCTCTCTCAAGGTAATGCTTCAATATATAGGCATACTCTCCAGGATTCCAGCCTGTACCATGTGTACAATATTTCTCAATAAGATCGGGCCTTTTCCTAAACCAGGCATTATATTCCGAATTGTGCCCGCTAGACTCGGTAACATAGTAATCCAGGTGCAGGAACATTTCGTTTCTAACCTGTTCTTCATTATAAATTTCAGGTCTTTTAATAGCTTCTCTTATTAAAGGATAAGCGTCTTTTCCATTCCATTTAAATTCAAGATACCATGCCTGGTGGTTGATACCGGCACAAAGATATGTAATTTCCTCCATGGGTGCCCCAATCCATCTTGCCAGCATTTGAGCTGTTCCCTGGACACTGTGGCAAAGCCCCGTCAACTTAACCTTTGTTTCACCCTGCATAGCCCTGCACAGCATAGCCATTGGGTTTGTATAGTTTAAAAATATTGCATCCGGACAATAACGCTCTATATCCCTGCATATATCAAGCATTACCGGTATTGTCCTCAGTGCTCTGAATATTCCCGAAGGTCCCCTGGTATCTCCCACATTAATGTCAACCCCATATTTTTTTGGTATCTCAATGTCGTAGCGCCACACATGAACTCCTCCGGCAAGGATCGTACATACAACACCATCCGCATCTTTTAAAGCTTCAGCCCTGTCTTTGGTAGCAATTACTTTAGCCGGGTAGTTTCCTGCCGCAACAATTTTGTCTACAGCTTTCTTTATATAGGCAAGCCTTTCGTCATCAATGTCCATAAGTGCTATGGTACAATCATTAAACGCAGGGAAAGAAAGAATATCCCGGACAAGGGATCTGGTAAATCCAAAACTTCCCGCCCCTATAAACGCTATTTTCTTCATAAATTATACGCACCCCTCTGTTTTATATTTTGTTGTTTTCTTGTCTTACAAACTATGGTATTTTTATTTACAAAAATAAAACTTTACACTCAACCATAAACATGCTTTACTTTTTACTAACATGCTTTATTCCATAACTTAATTTTAACAACTTCTACTGACAAGTAAATGGAAATGTGCTATACTAATATGGCATAATGCTAGTATAAGCAATAATCGAAATAGGAGTGAATTGCCTTATATGATGGAAATTGTGCCTATTGAAAGGCTAAATACGACGGATTTAAATATGTATCAATGCGGTACAGAGAGATGCAAACCGGGACACTATTACGGGCCGGCAGTAAGAGACTATTTTCTCATTCATTATATTTCCGAGGGTAAGGGTATTTTCCAGGTAGGAGATACTATATATAATTTGAGCGGCGGGCAGGGTTTTTTAATATGTCCGGGGATAGTTACTTATTATCAGGCAGACTTTGAAGACCCCTGGAATTACTCCTGGGTCGGCTTTCATGGACTAAAAGCAGAATTTTATCTCAAGAAAGCAAACCTTTCTGCTGAAAACCCTATTTTTACATATAGAAAAGATAAATTTATAGAAAACTGTTTCAAACAAATGCTTGAATCCAAACAAATGCCAAAATCTAAAGAAATCAGGCTTTTAGGATTCCTATACCTTTTTCTTTCCCAATTGATAGAGGAAAACAATCAGCCACTTTTCCTGGAAGAAGATATTAACAGAAAGGAGCAATATGTAAAAAAGATAGTAGAGTTTATTGAAATAAACTATTCCAGGAAGGTAAGCATAAGGGAAATAGCACGCTATGTGGGCTTGGACAGAAGTTACATGGGTGCAATATTCAAAGAATACTTTAACACTTCACCTCAGAACTATTTAATAAATTTTAGAATAAACAAAGCCTGTACCTTGATGAAAAACCCAAGTTTATCCATAGGCGATATTTCCCGCTCGGTAGGCTATGATGACCCACTGTTATTCTCAAAAATGTTTAAAAAAATAAAGGGTATGTCTCCAAGGGTATACAGGAAAAAGAACATAATAACATAAATGGTGGGCGATGAGGGGCTCGAACCCCCGACTTTCACCACGTCAAGATGACACTCTACCAGCTGAGTTAATCGCCCTTGCATATAATCCTTGCATATAATATTATAAATGGATTTAATTTGTGTGTCAACTAATAATTTTCGTTAGGGTGTTACTATTATTGCAACTTTTTCTTGTACATGTTAAAATACATCTGTAGCATATTTAGCTGTTTCTGTATTTTATTTTCTGTACTCTGTATATTGATTTTCTATGGCAAAAATAGTAATATTATGCTGTAATATTATTCCGACTCAATTTCAAAGGATGAAGATATGAAGCTGATAAATTCAATTAAGAGCCTGATTGCCGGTCTTTATACCAGTATCAAACGTTTCCCTATTACAATAGGGTTAACAACGGCAGTAACAATAATGCTTATAATTATCAACCATAACCAGCGAAATTTTACAAATGAGTTAATTGATAGACTAACACGTATTACAATGCTCCTGGCTCTCGGAGTGCCACTTTCCCTTTGCATCAAACTTGCTTTTAGAAAACACGTAAACTTAAGCCTATTATATAAAGCTTCCATATATTTTGCCGGAATTATAGTACTTGTTTTATACTATTTCTTTTTACTACCGGACATTAAAATGGTTTCAGTCTCCAGATATATTGCCTTCAGTATTGCATTGTATCTTTGCTTTATTTTTATACCCTACATTTACAGAAGTAAAACAAACGGCTTAAATGCCACATGCTTTGAATTATACGTAATAAATCTTCTTTCCCGTTTCTTTGTCACGGTGATATATTCGGCTGTATTATTTGCCGGACTTGCAGCTATAATATTTACACTTGATAAACTCTTCTCCGTGCCAATACAGGAAAGATATTATTATTACACATGGCTTATTATAGCAGGCGTCTTTGCCCCCGCTTATTTCCTGGCCGGACTGCCATCGGAAAATCATGAAGTCCATCCCTCATACGCTCCGGGTGCTTCGGAGAAAAATGCCAGCAATTATCCCAAGCCTCTTAAAATTCTGCTGCTGTACATTGTAATGCCTATCATTGCGGTGTATACGGCTATTTTATACGTGTATTTTGCCAAAATAATAATTATCCTTCAATGGCCGGTAGGTTTGATTGCCCATTTGGTGCTTTGGTATTCTTTAATAAGTACAGGTGTAATATTCCTTGTTTCTCCTTTGAAGGACGAAAACAAGTGGGTGAAAAGCTTTATTTCCTGGTTTACCAAAATTATTATACCTGTCATAGCCGTTATGTTTGTTTCAATAGGTATAAGAGTAACGGCTTACGGTATAACTGAAAACAGATATTTTGTAATACTTCTTGGGCTCTGGGTGTTGGGAATGATGATCTATACAAGTTTCACAGGAGCAAGGAAAAATATTGTAATACCTGTTACTTTGGCCTTGGTTGCCGTATTATCCGTATCAGGACCGTGGAGCAGTTATTCTTTATCCAAATTTAGCCAGAATAAAAGGTTTGAAGGTATTTTGGAAAAATATGGAATGTTGAAAGACAATATAATTGTGAAACCGGAGGTTGAAGTGGCTGAAAGGGACAGGATTGAGTTAAGCCAGATTTTGATCTACTTTGAGCGATCCCACAAATTAAGCGACATAAAATATCTTCCAAAAGATTTTAAAATAGAGAATATGGAAGATATTTTTGGGTTTCCATATCAATACAATACTTATGATATCCAGAGACGAAAATACTTTTTTTATAACGTATCCGAATGGTCAGAGCCTACCGATATAAGAGGTTACGATTATATGATTGACTCTAGGGGCCTGTATTCGGAAACCGGGCAGTTCATTGACAAAATGCGTATTAAATATGACGTGAATTCTACTATTTTCCAAATATTCCATGAAGATGAAAGTATATACAGTAAAGCCTTATCGGATTTTGGCATACAGCTATATCATAGGTTTGGAATAGTTGAGAAACAGATGGCTGAAAAACAGAAAATAAGCCAGGAAGACATGTGCTTTATTGAAGAAACAGACGAGGTAAAATTGAAATTTATATTTCTTAATGTATATGGGGAGAAAGATTTATCTGCAGATAAAGTTACCATAAACTCGTTAGAATTCTACCTTTTAGTTAAAATTAAAGAGGGTGAATAGAGTGGTCTGAATTCTTTGCCTTTAAACCAGTTATACATTGCTTCCGTCCATAGAATCTCCGCCTTCAGAACTCCCGCCTACAGGGGCGGGAGAATTCTTGACACTTAAGAAGGTTGAATTATGACCTTGTTTGAATTTCGCCGGCTCCTATAAGGGCGAGTTTAGTAAGCACAGGTCCCACAAGCTCGTATATAAGCGTTGCAAATAATACAACAGTTCTAATAGAGGCACCAAATTCAGGTAAAGCACTCTGGGCTACAAGGGATAAACCTATGGCAACACCTGCCTGAGGTAAAAGGGTTATCCCGAGATATTTCTGTACTGCAGGAGGTGAATTAATAATTCTAGCTCCAATATAAGCCCCAAAAATTTTACCTATTGACCTGGAAATTATATAGCCTATACCTATCAAACCTACGCTTTTTAGGATACTTAGATCCAAATCTGCTCCTGATAAGGTAAAGAAGGCTACATATATTGGAGGTGTAAATTTATCAATCAAACCAAATACCTTCGGTGAATTAGTTGTGAGGTTAGTCAGTACTCCACCCATAGTCATGCATAAAAGCAGTGATGATATGTTAAATTTAGTTGCCAGAGCAACTCCTAAGAATACCATTGCAAGTGTTATACCAAGTAATTCTTCATCCCCTCTTACTCTAGGGGCAATATAAGATAATACAAGCCCAAGGATAAGCCCAATAATAACCGCAAATACTATCTCCCATACAGGTTTAATGATGGATGCCGCCAGTGAAAAATTCCCTTGAGGCATATGTACTGCCTTTACAGCAGCTATGCACAGGCCGAATACTATAATACCAACAGCATCATCAATGGCCACTACCGGTAATAATGTATCTACAACCGGGCCTTTAGCTTTATATTGCCTTACAACAAGCAGGGTTGCCGCTGGTGCAGTAGCTACTCCAATGCCTCCTAAAACTAGTCCCACTGCTATACCCTGTCCAAAAATTAAGACTATTACAGCTGCAACAGCAGCAAAAGCCGATAGGGCCTGTATCACTGTAAGAGTAATAATCCCTGAGCCAAGTTGTTTTAAATGCTTAAAACTGAACTCACTTCCAATACCGAATGCTATCATTCCTAATGCCGCTTCAGATACAATTCCCATATGTGTTACAGTGGCTTTCGGTATAATCTTTAAAATACTGGGTCCAATAATTAACCCCCCTACCAAATAACCCGTTACATTCGGTAATTTGGCTAATGAAGCAAGCTTAGCCGTCAAAAGTCCCACTAACAAAACTATTGATATATAAAATAATGTGCCCATAGATGTCCTCCTTAAACTACCCTCCTAAATATTTTTATTAATACCTTCAATATAATTTACAGGTACTGTAAATAAAATCCCAATATCCGGTTGATTAAGGTCTCCAACAACTTTTCGTATACACCTGATACAAGCATTAACCTGATCATCTTCAAGCACGACAAATAAAGTCTTATTAGAAGAATGACCTTCATTTAAAATCATCCTTAATGAACCGAAAATCGGTATGTTCTCATTTCCATTTGAAATTAGCGCTCTTGCCATACCCATGCTGTCCAGTATGGTTGCTCCCTTGATACCGGCCTTCACAAAATTCTTCAGTAACTCATCAAGCAACTCCACTTTATTTAGCACAAATACCAGAAGCTGCATAATAGCACATCCTTTCTAAAATTAAATTCTTTTCGATTCTTTTTGATTCTTTTTGATTCTTTTCGCTTATGCAAAATTCATACTTTTTAAGTATATCACTTATACGCTATTTATCAAGTAGGAAGGACTTAGAACATAACATGCTATTTGCATTTACCACACAAATCTGTATTCCCCCGAACCTAATTCCAGTTTAATATCACCATCAATTTCCTCGCAGCTTAAAATCCCTTCTATCTCCTCACTCTTAACATGTTTACCATTTTCATAAAGATTATTTATATTTGCCCCGGGTAATATGACTTCTGCAGTTGTATTATGAGGTATACATACATTTATTTCCATAGTGCCTTCATTTCTTACCCATTCTGAAGTAACCTCCCCATAACATGTCTTAATTCCGGATTTTACGTAATCAAATTCTTTATTTGGCCTTGGTTTTATAATTATGTGCTTATATCCCGGCCTATCTTCATCTATATTAATTCCTGCAGCAACTCTATATAGCCAATCCCCAATAGAACCATATGCATAATGGTTGAATGAGTTCATATTTGGACTCCAGAATGAACCATCCTCCTTTATTCCGTCCCAATGCTCCCAAATAGTGGTAGCCCCCTTTGTTACCTGATAAAGCCAGGAAGGATAATCAGTCTGTGTCACCAGTTTATAAGCAATGTCATTACAGCCATTCTGGCTTAAAACATGACACAAATATGGAGTACCTACAAATCCTGTCGTAAGGTGGAATTTATTTTCCTCCAGGTATTTCACAAGGGTATCTATCGTCCGTTTTCTATCCTTTTCTTCAACAAGGTTGAACATCAGCGCCAAAACATGAGCTGTTTGTGTAGGTGCCGAAATACGCCCGTTCGGTGTAATAAATTCCTTTCTGAAAGCCTCAATTACATTCCTATGTAATTCACTGTACTCACAAACATCATCCTCTTTGCCCAGAACTTTTGCAGCTTTTACTAAAAGGCTTATGGAATAAGCATAGAAAGCAGTTGCAATGTAATCTTTTGAAGTGGCACCTGTATAACTTCCCTCTTTCGCATCAAGCCCAAGCCAGTCTCCGAAATGAAAACCGGTATTCCAAAGGTACTCATCATCACCCTGGGCTCTGATATACTCAACCCAGGACTTCATGCTTTCATACTGTTCTTCAAGGATTCTTTTATCACCAAAACACAAGTAAACTGTCCATGGACATATAGTGGCCGCATCTCCCCATGCCGAAGATGAATGATCATTTGGTCCAAGAACATGAGGGATTACATGTGGCACTCCTCCATTTTCCAGTTGATCTGCCTTTAAATCTCTCAACCACTTTTTAAAAAATAGCGCGGTATTCATGTTAAAACATGCTGTACGGATAAACACCTCCGCATCCCCAGTCCAACCCAAACGTTCATCTCTTTGAGGACAATCGGTAGGTACATCCAGGAAATTCCCTTTCTGTCCCCAAAGTATATTATGCTGAAGCTGATTTACAAGCTCGTTTGAACACTCAAATTCACCGGTCTGTTCCATATCCGAATGAATGACAATGCCTTTAAAATCTTCTATCGAAGGTTTCCCCGGATATTCAACCAATTTTACGTACCTAAAACCTTGAAAAGTAAAATGAGGCTCATAAGTTTCTACAGTATTTCCCTTTAAAACATATTCTATTCTTTGTTTTGCACTTCTTAAGTTTTCTATGTAAAAATTACCGTTTTTATCCAGGACTTCCCCATGCTGAAGTACCACCTTATCTCCTGCTTTACCTTTCACTTTGAATCTAACCCAACCAACCATGTTTTGCCCCATGTCAATAACTGTTTCACCTGATGGAGTTTCTATTATATTAACAGGTTTAATTTCCTCAATTTTTTTTACATACGGACCTTCCTGGGCAATAAGCACCTGTTTAGGTTTATCAAGAATCACAACCTCTTTCCAGTCTCCATCATAATAGTCCGGAGTGTCCCATCCTTCTTTTTCCAACCTTGCGTCATAAATTTCCCCATGGTAAATTTCGGACATTAATATAGGGCCTGTAGAATATTTCCAGCTTTCATCTGAAATAATAACATCTTCTCTTCCATCTTCATATGTAATATGCATTTGTACAAGGGCAGCCAATCTGTCACCGTATATATTTTTTTGCTTAGTCCATGCAAGATTTCCTTTGTACCAACCATTTCCCAATATAATTCCAATAGCGTTCTGTCCTTCATTCAGTAAAGATGTTACATCATAAGTCTGGTACTGTATACGTTTATTATAACTGGTCCAACCTGGAGTAAACAAATAATCTCCAACTTTTAAACCATTTATTCTAAGCTCATATAAGCCAAGAGCAGTTGCATAAACTCTGACTTTCTTTATCTTCCCGTCCAGTTTGAAACGTTTTCTCATATATGGACAGGGGTCTAATTTGCTATAGCCTGCAGTTGGCTCTGAGCCATCACTTTCATGTCCATGTGTTCCAGCACCGGTATTATAAACAGTGTCGGCAATGTCAGCTGTGTTTATGGAAATCCATTTTGCAATCCATTCCTCCGGGCATAAGAGCCCCATTTCCCAATAAGCCGTTTCACTCCATGCTGATTCATTCCCTTTATTATCCCATATTTTTACCCTATAATAATACCTTGTGCACGATTCTAAAAGTTTCCCACTATACTCTACATGGACTGATTGATCAGAACCAACTCTGCCACTATCCCAAACAAGATTTGTAAAGGACATATCCTCTTTTGATACTTGTATGCGGTAAGCTTCTTGCATTACACTTCTTGCCATATTGTCAAAAGTTCCTGCTTCAATAACCCAACTAAGTCTTGGCTTTAATATATCCAATCCTATGGGGTTCTTCATGTATTCACACCTAAGGTTGCACACTTTTAATTTATTCGCATCATTAGTCATTATATCCCTCCTGTTCCATTAATTTAATCATAATATGAAATATGTCTTGAATAGCTTTCTGACATTTTCACATTAATTATATAGCTTAGGATATTAAGACTCAATGGCTTAGCTAAAGTTATGACGGATTAAATCAAATCAATAGTTTTGGAGACAATTGACAATAAGTTAGGAAGTCATGGAAGAGTCATTGAGTCACTACAAAAAATTATACACCCCTCATACTAAGGCTGATTCTTTTCCTTTCAACGTCTACGTTCAGCACCCTTACCTTTACTATATCGCCTACTGATACAATTTCCATAGGATTACGGACAAAACAGTCACTCATCTCAGATATATGCACAAGCCCATCCTGATGAACACCAATATCTACAAAAGCTCCAAAATCCGATACATTTCTTACTGTACCTGTTAATACCATCCCGCTCTTAAGATCCTCTATTTTCATTACATCATTACGAAAAACAGGTTTTGGCATTTCATCCCTAGGGTCACGCCCCGGTTTTAAAAGTTCTTCTACTATATCTCTTAAGGTAGGTACTCCAATATTTAGAGTATCGGCAATATTCAGGGTTTTGGCAATATTCTCAATACCTTTTTCCTCAATTTTCTTTCTCATATCACCCAGTTTTCTGTTTTTGACATCCTCAATACTATATCCCATAAATTTAAGAAGCTTTAACGCCGCCTGGTATGATTCAGGGTGAACAGCAGTATTGTCCAAGACATTTTCTCCTTCAGGTATACGTAAAAATCCGGCACACTGTTCAAAAGTTTTATCCCCCATTCTTTTTACTTTTTTAAGTTCATCCCGGCTTTTAAACTTTCCTTTCTCCTCCCTGTACTCTACAATATTTTTTGCCAAACCTGCATTAATCCCCGATACATAGGAAAGCAAAGATGGAGAAGCGGTATTTAAGTCCACGCCAACCCTGTTAACACAGTCTTCTACTACACCCCTCAACGATTCATCAAGCCTTTTTTGGTTCATGTCATGCTGATACTGCCCAACACCAATTGATTTAGGATCAATTTTCACCAATTCTGCAAGCGGGTCCTGTAATCTTCTGGCAATAGATACGGCACTTCGTTGAGCTACATCAAAATCCGGGAACTCTTCAGCACCAATCTTTGAAGCCGAATAAACCGATGCTCCGGCTTCACTAACTATAATATAGTGTACTTTTCTATCAATTTCTTTTAAAAGCTCTGCAATAAACAGTTCACTTTCCCGGGAAGCCGTTCCATTTCCAATAGATATTATATCAACTTTATATTTGTCTATCAGATATTTAACAATCTCTTTAGCCTCTTCCACTTTATTCTGCGGTGGAGTAGGATAAACCACAGCAGTATCAAGCACCTTTCCTGTTTCATCAACTACGGCAAGTTTACATCCTGTCCTGTATGCGGGGTCTAATCCCAATACAGTTTTACCTTTTACAGGCGGCTGCATCAACAGATTTCTAAGATTCTCCCTGAATACTTTCATGGCCTGTTCTTCCGCTTTTTCAGTTATTGCATTACGTACTTCATTCTCAATTGAAGGATATATTAATCGCTTATATGCGTCCTCTACTGCTTTTTCAACGTATACCGACGTTACTGAAGGCGGCTTCTTAACCGTTTTTTGTTTTATGGCCTTAATAATCTGCTCATCGGGTACTTCAATTTTAACCTGCAAATACCCTTCCTTTTCTCCCCTGTTGATTGCTAATACCCTGTGTCCGGCAATTTTGCCAACCGGTTCCCTGAAATCGTAGTACATCCTGTATACTGAATCCTCATCCTTTTTTGATTTGGTTACAATTACACCCTGACTGAAAAACGTTTCTCTGATAATTTTTCTGTATTCCGCATTGTCGGATATTTCTTCAGCAATGATATCCATTGCCCCGTTAAGGGCATCGTCGATATTATTCACATCTTTTTCCGGATTAATAAAAGGTTTAACTGTCTCTTCCAGTGAACTTTTAAGTTTTCCCTGCAGTAATATAATTCCTGCAAGAGGCTCAAGCCCTTTTTCTCTGGCAATAGTAGCCCTTGTACGTCTCTTGGGTTTGTATGGCAGGTATATGTCCTCTACCTCCTGGAGAGTTTCAGCCTTTATCAGAGCATCGGCAATTTCATCGGTAAGCTTCCCTGCTTCGGCTATAAGCCTTTTTACATCTTCCTTCCTGGATTCCAAATTCCTCAAATAGACTAACCTCTCATACAGTTCCCTTAGGGTCTGATCGTTAAGTTCCCCGGTCATTTCCTTTCTGTACCGTGCAATAAAAGGTATGGTACAACCTTCATCTATAAGTCTAACTGCATTCTGTACCTGAAAAGGTTTCAGCTTAAATTCCTGAATAAGCCTGGTAATTATATCTACCATAGTTTTCCCCCTTGCAGCTGTCTTTTAAATGGTTTAAGTATAAGTATGAAAATATCAGTAGTGGCCTAATAGTTACATAGTCATTACTTCACACAGCACTATTAAATTGAGTATTATACAGCCTCGCATATACCCCATTGAATTGTATAAGATTCTTATGAATCCCTGATTCCCTTACTCCATCCTTATCAATAACAATAATTTCATCAGCTCCTCTTATTGTAGACAACCTGTGAGCTATAACAAGGGTTGTCCTTCCTTTAGATAATTCCTCCAGAGACTCCTGAATTATCATTTCTGTTTCATTAAAGCATAATAACCGAAAGAAATATATCCTCCGGCCCATGGTGATCAAGTTCGGTTATTTCATTCAGATCATTCATCATCCTGGACATTAGTTTACCTGTTCTAACATTATCATAGAACCTAAAGGATAAAGTTTGGAGATGGGAAAACAAATCTTTTCTCATATCATACTCCATCCTTATCCCCACAATATGTCCATTATGTCCATAATAATTGATAAAGTAATTTAGCAACATTTGTAATACGTACATCCCGATTAAAGAACCTATAATAGTAAACATCAAAGTAACATTGCCTTCCGGAATTACTTTCTGCAATAAAAAACGGGTAATTACCGGAAATATCAAATCTATTGATGCCATCGAAAAGGCACAAACCATGTCGGCAATAAATAATTTATGGGGTTTATAGTACGAAACAAATCTCTTTAATATCTTTTTTTTATATGCCATAAAAAAATTAATCTCCTTAAAATCAACTCAAGATTAATCCTGTATTATAATTACTCTACATTATAATTACTCTACATTATAATTACTCTACATTATAATTAC
>JABUEW010000041.1 GCA_013314855.1 Bacillota bacterium
GGTTATAGTGTTATCCGATGACTTAAACGTATGGTTAAATTTATGTAATATTATTATATAATTGGATAAAATTACTAACGCAGCCACTATTAATGGATAAGAATAAAATTTTCATGCTTCAGCTCTGTAGATAATTTTTTTCCATTGACATCATTAAGAAATTTCTATAATATATTCTATGTAGCTACAATTGATGCAGAATGCGTAAAATTAAAATGCAAATTTAAACACCGGATTGCAAATTATGGAGTATGGAGAGGTGTCCGAGCTGGCCGAAGGGGCGTGACTGGAAATCACGTGTACGGGAAACTGTACCGAGGGTTCGAATCCCTCCCTCTCCGCCAAGACAAAATGGAATGTTCTGTAAATTTAATGCATGAATATACAGAATCCTTTTCATATTTTACCCTTTGAATATTCATCCGAACAAACGTTTTTCATAAATCTTTTGACACTACCTAACAATAACTGTACAAACTGGTGAAGATCAATCTTTAACTGAACCTATCATTTCATTCAGGCCAATAATTATAACTCGTATACTATTTTATGTTTGAAATATAATAAGTCTATAAAACCATAAAGCCATGAACACACACTGAAATATAAGGTGGAAAGAAGTTGAAATATAAAAAGCAGGCTGTTAAATTATCCGCTTCCATAAGATTCATAAAACTACTCTATCGGAAGTTTTTCGATGATGATATTCCAGCATTAGCTGCCCAGCTGACATATTATTTGATATTATCCTTTTTCCCATTTTTAATTTTTCTACTTGCTCTCCTAAGTTATACTTCTTTTACCGGCAACGAAATACTTAATGATTTTTCCCTTCTATTGCCGCAAACCACTTACAACCTGTTGAAAGAAATCATTAATAGAACGAGCGGTACTAAAAATGAAACCTTACTATCATTCGGTATGCTGGCAACAATTTGGGCAGCCTCAAATGGCGTTTCTGCAGTTATCAGAGGTATAAACAAAGCCTATAATCAGAAGGAAAACCGGCCATTTTGGAAGGTTAAATGGATTTCCATAATATTCACCCTTGCACTTGCTATAGTATTAATTTTTTCTTTGGTCATGCTGGTCATGGGAGAAATGCTATGGAAATATCTTTTTATTTTTTTTGGATTACCGGGTGTATTCAGAATTGCATGGAATATTATAAGACATCTTATACCTCTATTTACTATTTTTATGGTTTTTATAGCCGTTTACCGATATATTCCCAGCCGTCACATGACATTCCGGGAAGTAATACCCGGAGCCGTGTTTTCCACAACCGGTTCTATAATAATATCTCTTATTTTTTCCTACTATGTAAACAGTTTTGGTCTATACACTAATACATACGGCAGTATTGGCAGTGTAATAGCGCTTCTTATTTGGCTTTACTGGAATAGTATAATTATTATTCTAGGCAGCGAAATAAATGCTGCCTTGGATTCAGCAAAGAGAACAGAAAAGAACAGCAACATTGCTTAAGTTTATTACAATTTTGCATATTTATCACAATTTATGTGATTTTTGTAGTATAATACAGTTAGGCAATTATGTTCAATACCCGAAACAGGCTACTAAGTATAAATTTATAAGGAGGTTGAAATGGAAAGATACCCGGAATTTATAAAACAAATCAACAACGAATTCTGGCTTACCGAGTTTGAAACTAACAATTTAAAAATATCCTACAAAATTAAAAAAATTATTTTTAGTGAACAGTCCAAATTCCAGCATGTAATGATTCTTGATTCCTATGATTTCGGCAAGATGCTTGTGCTGGATGGCATAGTCCAAACTACATCTGCTGACGGATTTATCTACAATGAAATGATTTCACATATCCCCATGAATATCCACCCAAACCCAAAAAAGGTATTGATTATCGGCGGGGGTGATTGTGGTGCAGCAAAAGAAATCTCCAAATACTCACAGGTACAACACATTGATATAGTAGAAATCGACGAAACAGTTGTAAAAGTTTGTTTGGAACACCTACCCGAGGTATCAGGCAATCTATCTGATCCCAGAGTTAATTTTATTTATCAGGACGGACTGGATTTTGTGCGAAACATTACCCGACAGGAAAATTTATATGATGTAGTTATTGTAGACTCCTCCGACCCTGTTGGACCCGCAATACCTTTATTTGAACTGGATTTTTATAAATCCCTTTATAATATCTTAAAAGATGATGGCCTCATGGTCTGTCAGAGCGAGTCGCCAATATTTCATTTAAAAACAATGAAACAAACATATAAAAGGTTATCCGGCCTTTTCCCCATAACAAAACCTTACACAGCTGTTGTTCCAACATATCCCGGCGGTATGTGGAGCTTTACCCTTGCTTCAAAAAAGTACGAACACACAAATCCATCAAAATTCAATAAGGAAACTAAATATGTAAATAAAGAAATTCTTGAAAAATGCTTTTCTATCCCCGAATTTGTTAAGAAAATGCTGGAGAACTGATTCTATGGTATTGCTCAAAAGCCTTCTTAAAACTATCCAGGCTTATAAGCCTGTCCCTGGAAGTGTGCCCTTCGTGGGCACTTTCAGCAAGCTCCCCCTTTTTTTCAAAATCAACAGCCATATTAATTATGTTTATTACCATACCATCACTAACTTCTCCAAGGCTTTTCAGTTGATCATAAAACCATGTAATCATAGGTTCACTGTATCTTTTTGTACTTGTCCTGATTCCCCAGAACAAATCCAGGACCTTCTCGCTGAAAACGGAGCTATCCATTAAAGTTTTAATTTCTCTTTCATATTCTTCCCGGCAGGAAACACGTCCTTCATGGTAATCATTATTTACCAGTTTACCAAAGATATTTTCATTTTTTAGTATCCAGTCTGCATATCCTTTAAACAAATTCATGTTAATATAACTCATAACCAGCTTTTTTACATCGTCTTCCTTCCATTCCAGATCTATGCGGCTTCCCTTCAGCCCTGATAGTTCTTCCTGGTGTTCAATAACAAAATCATAGCTGTGCGCAAATAATATTCTAATGCTGGGGACATGTTTTTTGCAAAATATTATACACTCGGCCAAACCCTTAACAAGCTCTTTTTCATAGCGATTAAGAATGGAATAGTCTCCGCGGTCACCATCATCATTATAACTAGTATTGTTTTTGTTGCTGTTTTTATTGTATATTGAGTCAACTACTTGATGGATATTAAACATGGATACTACTATATCTTGAGAACCTGTAATATTTTCAAGCTTGTTTTCATAAGAATCAAAAAGTGTTACCGGCCCCGATACTGCATCTTTCAATATACCGATAATGTCTTCTTCATCAGAACCCACCATAAATTCAATATACTCATCTAGTCCTTTTCCTTTTAGCTTTGGGAAACCTTTTAGCTTCTTTTCCTCCAATCTTTCCTGATCTCTTTCCTGCTCACTTTGTTCCAAATTTTTATTTATAAGATATAGCAAATAGCCAAGCCATACCCTCGACTTATCTTTACAATCAGCCATATACCCATGACTTCTAAGAAAGCTGCCAAAATCCTGATAATGCTCCTGTTCAAAGATAGGGACAAGCTCTTTATAAACAATAACACTTCTGCCGTTTTCTTCACGGATAAATTCCCTTCTCTTCTTTGAGGAGTATCTCTTAAACAATCTTGAAAGGCGGCTAATATTCTCTTTTCCACCGGTAATAATATTTATGTTTGCGTCCGTCAACACTTTTTTCTCGGAATTTGTTATAACTTCAGTATCGTCACCGTTTATAGTTTCGCTACCTTTAATCATCTTGGCGATAATTTCTCTAATATTTGTGTTTTTTATAAATTCCCTATTGGAGCTTACTACTTGATTCTCGATGATATAATCGCTTAATATTTTGTATGGTTCTAATATATCTACAAACGGGTATCTTTGGGTAACGGCAATGGCCGGATTATATCCTATACCTATAAATTCCTGTCCTCCACTTTTCAATTTGTCAAAATATTGCCGTGCCAGTCTGATTCCCCTGTTATCAGTTTCAATTTTGGACATGGCCACTACATAATTGTCCAAGCCGGCCCTCTTCATTAAATCTATAATACTTGATAAACCCTCAATATTTTCTTCATTAGGAGAAGCTATCAGCATAATCTGATCTGCAAACCCCAACATGGAAAAAGCTCCCCACTGGTTTATGCCTGTCCTTGAGTCAATAAATACAGTATCAAATTTTAAACTTTTTTCCAGGCTGTCCATGATTTCTTCCATGTACCGGTTTTCAAAAATAATGTTAGACTGCAATTGGGTGAGTTTAAAAATATATTCATATGACAGTTTCCTGGTCGCAGGAAAAACATAAATGTTACCCTCCAGGGTTTCGTCAAAATGAATTGGCACAAATATATCTGAAATTTGAATCTTGTTGTCTTTTGGGTCAGCATTAACCATTCTTTCATAAAGGTAATCCACCAAACCATATTTAACCCCGTAAACAGGGTCATCAACCCATTCCTTGAAAATCAAGTGAAAGCTCGGAGCTTCAATGTCCAAATCGATCAACACTACATTTCGCCCTTGCTTGGCCAGGATGTATGCAACCTGTACTAATGCTGTACTACGCCCCACACCGCCTTTATAGGAATAAAAACATATTACCCTATATGGCCTGTCGGATTCCTTGTTTTGAAACTCCTTGTTTAAACTTACTACATCCGACCACGTAATTGGCTTCTTTTTTATTTCATGCTTATGTATATCCAAGTCATACGCTTCTTCAACAGTATAAAACTCCACGAACCCTATGCTGTATTTACCGGCGTCAGCTTCTGCAAATTCCTTTACATACTCTTTTATAGCATCTAATACAAAATTACTTACTTCCACGCTATCTAAAAGTTCAGCCCCATTACTTACTATAGTTATATCAATTCTGTTTAGTGGGGTAATATAAACATCAGCCCATTCTTCTTCACCTTTTGCATATTCGACCTTAAGCCTATTCTCCAGGTATTCTTTTAAATTGATATTCAACCTCTACACCTCCAATAATTAAATGAATAATTTCGAAAACTCATAATACTTTGTATAACTAACTTTCAATAGATGTTGTTTTTTGCAACACCCCCAAAAAAACTGCAATTAAGCTAAAATTTTTTCCAGCAAATCTCCTAATATATAACATTAATGGTAGCAATCTACCTTGACTTTTTCAAAACGCCCCAATAATCGAAGTGGATGGTATTTTTTACCATACTACTTGATTAAGAGGTGTTATTTATGTTAGGAAAATGGCATTCACATGCCGAATATCAAAACTACCTTATTGAAAACATTGCTCCTTTTTTTATCAATGACCCTAAACTGGTTACACAATATGAATCGGCTTTATCAAAACTGTATTTGCTTGATCTTGATGTGCTAAAGCCAATTCTTGAGCCGTTCTATTCCCACACAGGCACTCCTGCCATCAATCAACCGGAACTTATCCGTTCTTTTATTCTCATGTCAGAATTAAAAGTACATAGTATAACAAAGTGGGTTGATCTGCTTAAACACAATGATATCCTGTGTGTAATGATTGGGCTTGACCCCTCTGACATACATGGTGTCGGTTCCTATTACGACCTTATAAACCGGGTGTGGCTGGCAAATCCCGATATCGAATATGAATTCGAACATTCTACCCACACTTTTAATAGGAAACCCTCTAAAAAAATCGGGAAGAACAAGAAACAGCCACCCCGGCATCCAGGTATTATACAAAAATTCGTTGATTTAGCCTTACAGGGCAAAACTTTTGAATCAAGACCCGAAAAGCTTATGCAACAAATCTTTGCCAAAATTGGTGTCGAACCTGCTGCTAAAGAAGGTCTTTATGGCGATATCCAAAACATACCTGTTTCAGGCGACGGTACTTGTATTAACTCCGGCGGCAGCAGTTATGGCGTTAAGGTCTGCAACTGCAAGGAAGATGGAAATCATAATTGTGATTGTAAACGTAAATTCTCCGACCCCTATGCCCGCTGGGGTTGGGATAGCTACCACGAACAGTGGTTTTACGGCCATACGGAATATATTCTTTCAGTATACAACAAAGATTTAAACTGCGACCTCCCTCTATATTTACGGATGGTTCAGGCTCAGCGGTTCGACGGTGTATCTGCTGTTGTAGCTCTTGCCGAAGCCAGACAGCTTTATCCTGAATTCAGGTTTGATAGCTTTTGTGGAGATGGTGCTCATGATAATTATGCTACCTATGAACTCCTCCATAATTGGAATATGAAGGCTTTTATCCCTTTAAACGAAACTAATAAAGGCAACTTTCAGTATCCTCCTCATGTGAATGTCGATTCAAATGGTGTTCCCATCTGTATGGCTGGTCATACAATGGTTAACTGGGGATACAATCATGACCGTTGCAGAATTAAATATCGCTGTCCTCTTGCATTAGGTAGGATTGACTCCTGTGATTGCAAAGAACATTGTTCTCCTTCTCCCTATGGTCGATGTGTTTATATAAAGCCTACCTGGGATCTTCGCTTATTTACCATTGTTCCCCGCGGTAGTGATGAATGGAAAGAGCATATGAAAACTCGAACTACCTCAGAAAGAGTAAATAAACGAATCCTTAATGATTACGGCCTTGAGGACGCTAATGCCAGAGGTAAAAAACGTATTTTCTGGTGGAGTGTTATTCACTCAATTAACATATTGCTGGATGCAAGGCTTAAATTATCAGGATTCAGCTTTATTAAACTGCTTGAAAACACATTAACTCAGGCAGTATAACATGTGAGCTTCGATAACAAAAGCATATCCAACCATCTTCTTATAGCCTTATTTCAATAGGTTAGCTTTGCTATTCTCTTTTCAAGGTACATATTGCTATTTTTGTTATTAATTCTCAATTTCTTAATTCTTTATGTCTCTCTTTTATTAGTTAATTATCAATTAATTATCAGTTACTTGCTTCCATTTATTTACTGGAAACGAGTTCTCGAATTCACTCTAAATGATTAAAATTTGAAGGTCTTTTTCATTCTATTAAAGAAGTTCATAAAATATAGGAAATTGCTTTCCCACTCATTATATAGTATTTCCGAAATTTCATCATCATACATGTATCTTATATTAGTAAAGCTTTTATTATTTACCGGCCTGTTAAGCATCTCCAGTTTCTTTACCCCTTCTGCCGGCAAAGTCCTATTCAACTCTTCTATTTGCTTCAATGCAGAAATCAGGTTATGTTCAGGGTTAAATCCGTCATGTAAATTTATGTAATCGTTTTTCGAAGGTTTTGGGATACTTTGCAATTTACGATAATTGGACTCGCTATACCAATAAATCCTTATTCTGTTATTTTCCCGAACGCTTACCGCTTTTTCAATTTTCTTTTTCTTTATAATGACACTCTTAAGAAGGCATTCAATATAAATACCTCCCAGGTACATAGTCATAACTTTTCTGTTGCTCCTTCTCATTATGGCAAAATCCTTTTTCCGGTCAATACAGGCCTTTTCATAATTTTCAACAATACCTGCAATTACCATTGATATAAACCTCACTAATCCCTAGTTCTTTTATATGCATTTTTACCCATTGAATTTATCTATGCAAATTTGCCCATGCCCACAAAAATTTACATATCCATACATATAACCCTGCCTACCTGGTCCCTTCTCACTACATCCAGGGTTACATCTTTCCCTACACAAATATTGTTTTGGGCAAGAGCGTTGTAAACGGTCTGATAGGCCAACTCAGGAAAATTGTTTTCTTTGCTCAAGTGCCCCAACAAAAAATTCCTGGTGCCTTTTTCAGCCATTGCAGCGATTACTTCACCGGCCTTCTCATTGGACAGATGTCCCATATCCCCTAAAATCCTCATTTTCAGCCACTGAGGATATGGCCCTACTTTTAGCATTTCAATATCATGATTGGACTCAAGAAGAAGAAGGTCGCTTCCTTCAAGGTACCCTGTAAGTTTAACATTCACATGCCCTATATCTGTTGCAACAGTTATTTTTCTGCGTCCGTAATAGAAACTGAACCCAACAGGTTCACCGGCATCATGGGGAATTAAGAACGGTTCTATGCCCAGTCCGCATATTTCAAAGATAGTACCTGTTTTAAAACACTTTATGTTTTCTATACTAATATCCCCAATGCTGCCCTCCATAATACTCCATGTCATCTCATTGGCATATACCGGTAAATTATATCTCCTAGATAAAATCCCCACCCCTTTTATGTGGTCTTTATGTTCATGAGTAACCAGTATGGCAGTTAAATCAGCCGGATTTTCACCAATTGAAATAAGGGCTTGTTCAATTCTTTTTTTACTTAAGCCTGCATCAATTAATATCTTTAACTTATCTGTCGCCAAAAAAATAGCGTTACCGCTGCTTCCGCTAAACAAGCTGCAAAATTTTATCATCAGTAACCCCCAAATTGAACTTTATTTTTATCTTATGCCTAATGCTATTATACCTTCTTAATTGTACCTTCTTATTGTGCCTTATACCTTTTATACCTTACTTCTTTTAATATCTGCTCCCAATTCCTTTAACTTAATTTCCAGGTTTTCATAACCTCTGTCAATATAATATACATTATGTACTTCTGTCTTGCCCTTTGCTATAAGCCCTGCTATTACCAGGGCAGCTCCCGCCCGTAAATCCATAGCCTTGGTCGGTGCTCCGGTAAGGTTCGAAGTTCCCTCTATAACTGCCATCCTTCCCTCCACCTTTATATTAGCCCCCATACGTTTAAGCTCATCTACATACTGGAAACGGCAATCCCAAATCCCTTCGGTAATTGTGCTTGTACCATCTGCCAGGCAAAGCAGGGAAGCCATCTGTGGATGAAGGTCGGTGGGAAATCCGGGATATGGAAGTGTTTTAATATTAGCCTTAAGTATTTTGTCCGTACCCGTTACCCTTAAGCTATCCTCTATCTCCTCTACTTTAATCCCCATTTCAGTTAACTTTGCCGTAAGAGATTCCATATGCTTTGGTATAATGTTTTTTACAGTAACACACCCTCCCGCTGCAGCACCGGCTATCATAAAGGTGCCCGCTTCTATCTGGTCCGGTATGATCGAGTGGGTTACTCCCCCTTTCAATCTGTCCACACCTCTTATTTTTATTACATCAGTACCAGCACCCCTGATATTTGCTCCCATTGCATTTAGAAAGTTTGCTACATCAACTACATGTGGCTCTTTCGCTGCGTTTTCTATTACCGTAGTTCCCTCTGCCATTACTGAAGCAAGCATTAAATTAATTGTTGCCCCTACACTGACCACATCCAGATAAATAGAGGCACCTCTTAACTTATCAGCTTTTGCGCTAATAATTCCATGCTCAATGTCAACCTGTGCCCCTAATGCTTCAAACCCCTTTATATGTTGGTCAATCGGCCTGTATCCGAAATCACAGCCCCCAGGGAATGGTACTTGTGCCTGCCTGAACCTCCCCAGCATTGCGCCTATAAGATAATATGATGCCCTAAGGCATTTTACCATATCATATGTAACTATAAATGAATTTACATTTTTGGAATTTATAAGAACAGTGTTCCTATCTTCAAACTCAACTTCTGCACCAAGACTAATAAGCACATCAGTCAAGATCTTGACATCGCCAATATCCGGTACATTTTCTATCCTGCACTTGCCATCTACAAGAAGCGTAGCTGGTATTATAGCCACTGCCGCATTCTTTGAACCGCTAATATAAACATCTCCATTCAAGGTCCTGCGCCCGTTAATAATAAATTTTTCCATACATCGTTCTCCACCTATTCTCTTATCTTTTGTTTATCTTTTGTTACTCTATTTATTGCTTTAAACAAGGAAATACTCTTAAACTGCAATAACTTCATAACCTCATACAAACTTCATAATCATATTATTAATTATATCACTCTTTTGGGATAAAATACAATATTATGAACCGGCATTTTTTCTATTATATTCTTTATATTCTATATAATTAAATATTCTATATAAAAATAATAATAGTGACGAAGTCAATTGATTTCTTCACCATCATAAGCTTTTAAGAATACTTCCCGCCCGTCAGCAGTAGTTATCCTCCATGCAGGACCCTGAGAAATTTCCTTGGTTTCCTGTCCATTATCTTCATTTTCAAAGCCCTTAAATCCAATATCAATAAATTTAATAGTTACGCCTTTTTTGTTGTAGAAACTTTTTAGAAGGACCTGGTGTGCAGGCATAATTGGCGAAGGCGCCTTTGTAAAACCTTTGATTTTTTTTATATTCAAGGTAATATTTGTTATACCATTTTTTGCAATACTTATACTAATTCTATTCTCATAGATAAGAAAATTTTTATATTTTTCTATAAAAATCAATGTATCTGTATTATCTATATTTCTAATATATTTGTCAAGAATAAATCGGGACATGTTTATACCCATATCTGCAAGATAATCTCTCAAATATTTCTCAATGCTTTTTTCCTGTCTAATGTTAATATTATCGGACGGGTTTGTATTATTATACGTAAACGCACAACCTTCTGCAAAAGTGAGGCTTTTTTCTCCTTCTGTAATTGTTTTTTTCTCATCCAATTGTTTTAATTCTACATAGTTTTTGCCAAAAAGTTTATCTATTATTTTTTGCTTATTGATATTGCCATTTTCAAATACAAGCATTGAAGTATTTTTTTTATATGTTGGTATTTCACAAGCAGGGTCAATTATCACTCCATTTTTCTTAAGTATGTTTATAACAGTAACAACTTCTTCTTTTGAAACATTGGTCTTTTCCCGGTATATGCCTGAATAAACTAACAGGAATACATTTAGTATAACAAAAATAATTATCAGGATATTTTTTGCTTTTGACCAGTCCACATTTAATCATCCTTTTTTTGAATCATTGGTACATTGTAATAACCGCCATCAGGTTTTTCAACTACCCACACGGGACCTATTTTTTTGCCTATACCTGAATCTATCATGTATACAACCATAATATTTTTAACAGCAAAATCACTTAAACGTTGTATGCTATATTTTTTGGAGATTTCGTTTAACATATCCTCGAAATAAACATTGTATTCTCTATTGTCCCTGTTTTTATCAAAATTAATAAGAAGCCAATTACTTTCTATTATTCTTCTGCTGTTTACTTTTATTGAAATAGCGTTTTTAAACTGAGCCCCTTTTTTCTCCTCGACCTCTTCTTTCATTTCTATATTATTGCTTATATATACTGGGTACCCATCAATCATATACTCAAATATAAATTCATAATAGTTTGGATTATCATCCTTAATTTTAACTAAATGTAGCCCAGCTTCGGTATTCATTAAATAATTCTTTATACGGCTAATAAAAATATATGCTTTTTCAAAGGCGCTCCCAATATCTCCCTTTTCCTGATCTCCTGCCCCAGGTACATATTTATATTCTAAAAGGCCATTGCTATAAAGCCTGTATGTATTGTTTAAATTTTTAAATACCAGGGTATTATTCCTGTCGATATAACGATCATAGCTCTCTTTTTCATTTGCAAGAATTATGGCTGCTACCTCTTCAATATCTGAAACCTTTTCTCCGAAAGAGTATGTAACAGTAGTAAACTTACGGTACTTTGGACCGCTTACAACACATAAAACATCAGGAGGAATTTTAAATGGAAATTTATTTTCGGGGTCGATTTCTTTTATAATGTTATATTGTACGAGGCTTCTATCTGCCTCGAGCTGCCTTATTATTCCATTATAGTCTTCCACGGACATATCATTTTTTTGAAAGGGAAACACATATTTATAAAGGTTTTTTTCGCTTAATATGTAAACAGTATTATTTTTATTAATATCTTCATCCGGTAATATTAATATTTTATAGATGCTTTCAGGATGTTCTGAAGAAGTTCCGGCAATGTTGAGAAACCACTTTACAAGACTTGTTTTTATACCGGCTCTAAATTCAAATAAAAAGCTTTTTCTTACCACCAAATTATCCCACATATTAACATTCACAGCTTGAACATTATCCGAACTAAGAATTCTTTTCAGGTATTCCTGGCCCTCGTCCCATAATTTATAAAAAATGTCTTCCTCCTCTTTTATAAGCCAATGGGCATCATTACCATTTGAAGCAATTATCCTATAGGGAATAAATATTTCATTTTTTGCTTTTTTTCCTATGTCGGTTGTATCATTCATATTGTTTCTGTTGAAAACCACAGAAAAAAAATTAAAAGGAAGCCTATGACTTTGATAAACCCACAGGATTCCTACCTGTATAATGCTTGATAATATTAAAAGAGCGAGTACAATGGATTTAACCTTCTCCTTGCTAATATAAATCATTTATTCCTCTTTAACTCCGGTTATTTACTTAGGAAATATATTATTAAAGACATCCGATATTTTTACCATCGTGTTTATTATTTTATCTTTTATTGTTTCATTTTGAACATTGATTGTAAGAAAACTTATCTGTAAATTCTTACCTGCTTCAAGCTTTATATCTTCAGCCTTCATTTCCTTTTCGGTTCCCACTTGAATTTTATCTTTTGTTCCAGTTTCAGCTTCGGGATTTGTCTCACCATTTTCATCTATATTCAAATTCAATAACTTTACGATCTTTGCCGGTGTCTTAAAAGCAATAACCTTTAACTTGTTAATTCCTTCAAACAGCTCAATTTCTTTCGTAAACAAGCCAAATACCCCTATATTCCATCTGCTTTTTCCCTCAGTATTTTTGAATTCTTCATATAAACCGGTCTTTTCATTATACCTAGCTAAAATAACTATAATTACTTCTTCTTCACTTATTATCTCATTCTTTGCAACACCACATATTATGTTTAATTTTTTAAATACGACGTTTTGATTTGAAGCAGGCTTGGTTAATGTGACAAGGAACTGTTCCGTTTCCTTTATGTCTTTATTGCTAATTATTTCCTGTAATACCTTTTCTAAGGGGTCTATTTCTCCTTTTTCATTTTCCCCGTCTTTCTCTATATAAACAGCATCACCTATTATGCCTTCATTCTGAATGTTTTCCCGCAAATTCGGGCTATCCGCCATTGACCCAGGAGCCTGGGAACCATTCGCAGGATAAGCAAAAGCCGGCATGGCTGTGAATAGGACAAGTATTAAAATTATCAGTATGCAAACTAACTTTTTTCGCATTTATATTTACTCCCGGAAACAAATTTTTTAAATACCTAATTATTAATAATAAATAAACAAAATTATATACTTCTCTAAGATAAATTATACAATTTTTCTATTACAACATTATTACATGGTATTTAAAAATGAATTACATGCTTCCGGTTAAACTAATGCTTTCTTCCCTCTCTATCAGTGTCCTCATTGCCGGAAGTTTCAACAAAACCTCCGTACCTTTACCCACTTCACTACTAATAGTGAGTGTTCCTCCATGGGCTTCAGTTATTTCCTTGGCAATGGAAAGTCCTAATCCTGTACCCCCCATTTCCCTCGAACGCGCCTTATCCACCCTGTAAAACCTTTCAAATATCCTTGGCAAATCCTCTTCAGGAATGCCTATGCCATTGTCAATCACTTTAGCATATACCTCGGTATAAGTCTTGCCGATATAGACTGATATTTTACCGTTTTCGGGAGTATATTTTATTGCATTACTCAAAAGATTTAAAATAACCTGTTCCATTCTATCCTTATCGGCTTTTATAGGTGGTATTTCTCCAATGACGTAACACTCAAGCTCATGGCCTTTATTTTTGGCTTCAATTTCCATTCTATTAACCGAAGACTTTACAATATCTACAAAAGATACCTCTTTCATATTCCACTTAGTTTGTTTGTTATCCAGGCTTGAAAGCTGTAAAAGGTCTTTTACCAGCCTTGTCATCCTGTCAGCTTCCGTATCTATTACTCTAAGGAACCTCTCAGCTGTATCCTTATCCTCAAGATCACCATCTAACAATGTTTCGGTGTAACTTTTAATTGTAGTAAGAGGTGTCTTAAGCTCATGTGAAACATTTGCCACAAACTCTCTTCTCATGTTATCAAGTTTCTGTTGTTCAGTTATATCATGAAGTACAGTAATTATACCCTCAGGCTTTTTGCTCTCATCGGTAAATACGGCAAAATATGCTTTTAAGATTCTTTCTCCTTCACTTATATTAACTTCCCTGCTTGTAATTGTTTCCAGGTATAGTATATCCTCAAGTTTGATGTTTAATTTATATTTTTCAGAAAATTCATTAAAGTTTAGATTAAACTCTTTTTCTCCAAGCAACTTTCTTGAAGCAGGATTAATGTGTATAACCTCTCCCTTTAAATTAAAAGCAATTACACCATCAGTCATATAATTAAAAATGGTCTCAATTTTGTTTTTTTCCATGGAAATCTCCATAAGAGTATCTTTTAAGTTTTTAGCCATAAAATTGAAGGCCCTGGTCAATTGGCCGATTTCATCCTCAGACATTACTTCCAGGGTCTGGTCAAATTCACCGGCTGCAATTCGCCTTGCCCTATGCATCATTTTAATTATAGGTGATGTAATTGTTTTTGATAATAAATAGCCAAGTACAAGAGATATTATAATAGAAAACAACAAGCTGCTTAATATTACCCTGTTAAAACCGGCCAAAGTCTCTTTCCAGGCTTCACTGTCATATCTAAAATATAATATATAATCCCCATCAGCAAGTTTTACCAGCCTGGCGTAGTCAAAATACTTCCTGCCATTTATATGGACCAGCTTATTTTTATCTCCTTTAATTTCGCCGTTTAAAACAGCAATAAAATTATCAGAACCTAATATTTCGTTCAAAAACAGCTTTCCGTTACTATTCCCGGCATTATAGTACCTGTCGGAAGAATATTCAACATTTAAGCTTTCTTTATTAATAACAGTATAGCTTCTGTAGGCATCCAGTATAGCAAATTCAGTAATGGCATTCCTGCCTTTATTTACACTTAGGTATTCCAACATGTCCTCAAGGGTAGAATCACCTCTTATGGACCAATTGTCAAAACCTCTTTCAATGGCAGTTTTAAAGCTGTTATAGTTCTGTGTTTCTACCTGCCTATTCAAGAACAATCCCACAGGTATTATCAAAAAAATCGTAAGTATTATAAAAATACTCACCAATCTCCATTGTAGGCTTCCAAAACCTAAAGACATGTGCAACCTCTCTTATCTCTTAACTGTCTTTATTAAAGTAATATCCCACGCCTCTCTTGGTTAAAATATATTGTGGGTTAGAAGGATCCTTTTCAAGTTTCTCCCTTATTCTTCTGACAGTAACATCAACTGTCCGTACATCTCCATAGTATTCATATCCCCATACTTTCTCCAGGAGGTCTTCTCTTGTAAATATCTGTCCCTGGCGTTGTGCAAGGAACTTAACAAGTTCAAATTCTCTCAACGTAAGTTCAATTACAGAATCTCCTCGAATGACCTCATAACGGCCAATGTCTATTACCAGGTCACTGCATTTAATGGTGCCACCGGTTTTATTTACAGGCAAATCATCAATATCAGACCTTCTCAAGTTTGCTTTTATTCTTGCAATAAGTTCCCTATGACTAAAAGGTTTTGTAATATAATCATCGGCTCCCAATTCGAGGCCGAGTACTTTATCCACTTCTTCTTCTCTGGCTGTCAGCATAATAATAGGAGTGTTGATTGACTGTCTCAACTTATTGCATACAGCAAACCCGTCCATCTTAGGTAACATAATATCCAGTAAAATTAGATCGGGATTTTCTTTTAGGCCCATTTCTAGCCCCTGTTCGCCATCATATGCTTCAATTGTAGTAAAGCCTTCTTTTTTAAGATTATGTTTGATAATATCTACAATGTTTTTCTCATCTTCAACAATGAGTATTTTTTTACCCACTCAATAACCCCCTCAAACATTTTAAGTTGTAATAAAGCCGTCAGTTTTTTGTAAGCTTGTTCTTCTATAGCTATATTATATCAATTAATTAAAACAATTTGAATGTGTATTTTAAAACAAAAATGTCATAATATTGTAATATAGTTGTATAAATTAACATTGCAATAACATTAGACTTGCTATAGTATAAATTTGTTCCCTATCAAAAAGAGTGACCGGTAACATGATAAGCATAAAGCAGTGTGTCCACAAAATCTAATTTCCCTTTGCTGTAAAGACTTAATGCTTCTTTTAATACTTCAAGATCATCAACTTCTAGGTTTCCGTACTCAAAAAGCTCTCTCAAGGTATCGCTTATCTCATCATTTTTTACTTTATACACTTTTTCAAGCACATATACAATTTCAGCTATCACTTCATTTTGGAACAAATACTTCATTGTTTTCTAATATCTCCGTAGCTTTTTCTGCTAATTCTTCTGTATCATTTAAAAGATACCTTAAAACTATATTTGCATCAATTATTTTCATATCTTTCCACCGCTGCATTTGCCCAAGCTTCATTTTCTTTTTCTCGAAGCTCTTCATTTTTATATCTTGCTAGCGCTCCCCGTACTCTTTTCTTTTTCTGCTCTTTTAAATCTATATTCTCCATATTTTCATATGGCAATATGATTATCTCAACTTTTTTACTTCTTAATTCTTCCGGAATATCTATTATACTAGCCAATACATCACTATTTGCAACTTTTCTAACAAATTTCATAATCTCTAACTCCTTCCATCTAATCTAAAGCAAAACCTTTACTTAAATATATTATACCATATAACTTAATATTGTAATACAATCAGTTGCGAATAGCTTGCGAATAATCGGAATTTTACATTGATTTTTAAGCAAAGTCCTAATATCCCTCTATAATCCATACTTCTGCACATAAACAATCAAGGCTCCTGTTATAAATCAAATTTATGTCCTTCAAATTTATGCCCTTTTATTTTTATCATTACGCCAGTTCATTATGGCAGCTCAAAGTTGGCAAGAGGATTACCTGTTGGGGCATAATCCGTAAGAGTATTATTAGGTCCGGCGAAAAATAGTACTCTTATTTTTTTACCTGCGTGATTTCCGGCAATAGTAAGAGTTATCCTTGCCGCGCTTGTACTGGTTGATGTTTCGTATTTTGACGAAATAACCTGCCTTACAACTTCATCTACCAAAACAATAAACTGGCTTAATTCATTTGAGCTTAACTGTTTTCCTGAACCATTAGCTGATCTTATGTTTTCATTGAGTGATATTATAATATTGGTGTTATTGTCAATTGACTGAATTATCATACCGGTAGCATATGGGGGGAATTTATCCTCTACTTTGGTTGGAGCAAGTCCTTGAATTGGCTGGCCATAAAAGTCCGAAGTCTTTATATTACCTGCAGACGTCATCACAGTAATGTCTTTACCCTCGTACTGACCACTGCTTGATAAATACTCGTAAAGCGTAAGACTAATTCTTCTACTCGAAGTATCATAATCTATTGCCTTTATGCTTAGATGTTCTGTGCCTGCCATAACCACAAAATCACTTGCTGATAGGGTTTCAGGATTAATATCTTTACTTAGGGTAAGAACAATCGTGTTTTTACCTGTAACTGAAACTGACATTATCTTCGGTGGCGAATCTACAACACCAAATGGCGCTAATATACCCTTTGGATTCATTACATTTCCGGCAAGATCGCATACCGACGAAATTTGCAGCACATCTATATTTCTCATATCAAACTTTTCAGGAAAGGTAATCGCTACAGTTTTTTTGTCCGGTAATAATTCTATTACAGTTTCGTCAGGCAGCTTAACTGATACATAGTTACTAAAGTTCAAATACGAATAGTTATTCTTGGTTATTGCTGTTTCATAATTCAACTTTTCATTGAAAATAATAAATAGTTTTTTGTCTTTTATCTTTACTTCTTTTACTTCAGGACTAATATTATCAATTATTTTTATGCTTATTTCTACTGGAACTATGCGATTTTCCCGTGGAGTATAATCTACAACGTCCTGTATATTCAAGGTATAATTCCCCGGCTCAAACAACTCTCCTCTGTATCTTTGGAGCACAACTTTATTTCTGGCGATATTTCCCGCCTCGTCAATATGCCAGCCTACCTGATTTATATTTATAACCTCGCCCGACGAATCCTTAAGCACATATGTAGCACCTGTGGGAACCACATCCTTGGAAAATTCAAGTATGATTTTGTCTTGGTCCTTAACCTTATAACCTATAAAAAAAGGCAATTGTTTATCAACTACAGGTATTACGTTAATTTTTATTGTTCTCCTGTTTCCGTAATAATCCAAGACGTCAAAAATGGTAATCTCCGTACCTTGTTCCCTTATTGCTGCAGTACGCTCAAATTCGATTTCATAGGTCTGAAAATCATCCTGGTATCTAATATCTGTAACTTTTGCTCCGTCAGCGGAAACTATTTTTTCCTTCAATAACGGTTCGACTGGCTTGTTAAACCTGACAACAACCATTGTCTGTGTTGCGCTTATTATGCTGTCAATATCCGGAAGCCTTTCATCCTTCACTACTTCAAATTCTATTGTATCTACTTTCAGGGGATATTTTGCATAATCTTGAACACCCCTGGAAATTACAAGCGTGTGCTTTCCGTAACTTAAAGTATTGATGATATTTAATACGTATACCCTATTGTCAATTCTTGTTACATAGCCTTGTAAAGTGCCATTATTTATTATATAGTTTGTAGAAATATCGGCATTAACAACCGGCTCGCTAAACTTAAGGTGTATTTTTCTATTTCCCAATACCTTAATCTCCTCTACCTCAGGAAGTTTTATGTCTAATATGCTATCTATTGTTCTTATTGTATCTTTTTCAATTCCAATTTCTTTCTTAACAGTTACCTGCACTTTTTTCTGCTGTTCAACCGCGTTGCTTAAGCATAATGTGGCTGTTTTCCTGTCTTTTGAGACCAATACATCCTTAATCTCAATATTTTTATCGTCAACTTTAACATTATAATTGTTTCTGTTTTTTGCTTTTATCACGTCAATTGGTTTATTGAACTTAACATTTATTTCTATTAAATTATCTGCTGAAATATCCAACACCTCAAGTGGTTTTGAAACAAATTTAACTGTAGCGAATGCTTTTATATCCGTCCCTTCAACATCTCCAATTATAGTTCTTATTCCTTCATGTGTGTTATCTATTTCTTTTTCCCATACGACACTTGCTTCTTTTTTTGTACCATCGTTTAAAGTTACAGTAACATGTGATGGCATAATTGGATATTCACCTACATCAACAACCCCTAAATCTACTTCCTTTACTGATACTATTAATGGATAATCTTTAATCAAACCTGCTTCAATTGCTTTGTTTCTATCAATTGAACCATCTTCAATAAGTTTCTCCAATAGCGTTTTTTTAGAATCTTTCATAGGTATTTGAAGAGCCTCAACAATTGCAATTGCAACATCCCTGTTGGTAAGGACATCTTTGTACGAAACATCCCATAAACCTACCCAGAATGCAAAATCTAATACTTCTTCCCACTTGAAGTCACCTCCGTTACCATAGTCCTGTTTGTAACCTAATGCTTCAAGAAGAATTTTATACATCATCTGCGGAGTTACTTCACCATTTGGATTAAATTTACCGTTTTGATCGCCTCTCCACCCAAATTGGGGGTTTTTCTTAAGATATGCCATTATATTTTTTCCCTGCAACCACAGCACATCTGATGCATCTTTAAAGTTATCCGTCCATTTATATTCAAGTGCTTCTTTTTCACAACTGCCTCCGAAAAGCCTCAGTGTAAGGATAGCTGCTTGAAGCCTCTGGGTTTTTTTAGATAAATATTCTTCGGTTACACCGTAACCTTCACCTTTTAGAATACCAAGTATTTCACATATTTCTGCCTCAGTCTTATTTATTTGGGATATTGATTTTATATTTTGGGGAAACATTGTGAAGATGATAAACATTGTTGTTATGTATAAAGTTAAAACACTTTTATTTTTGTTCAGAATACCCCACACCTTGCCACATATCATATGTATAAACCCCCTGTAATTGCTAAGACTAACCTCTACGAAGCTCATTTTTAAGAACATTATACCATTATAAATTTTAACAGTCAATTTAAGTAAAAAAGAGCCCCTGCATTCAGGGGCTCTTTTTTATTCCTTTTTTATTGCTATATTATGGTGCTGCTGTAGCTGTAACTTCTATTACAGAAGTAGCTTTGAATTCATTTCCTGCAGCATCTTTTATTGGATAAACTTGCGTAATTTCGTATTTAGTACCAGCAACATTATTATCTGCTAATGTTATTGTTACAGTATCTCCAGAAGCTGTTATACCGGTTACTGTTCTATTCTTTACAGTAAATGTATATTTGTATACTGAGACTTCTTCGAGAGCTTCTGTAAACTGAATTGTAATCGTCTTTTCACCATCTATCGCAGTCTTTGCGAGAATAGCAGGTGCAAACTTATCTGTTGCTGTGAAGTCACCCACGCCAGCGACTTTTTTCACGTAAGTTCCTGGTACTGCCTGCATATCGAGAAGTGATTTCATATTGTTGTCATCCAGCAGTCTTACATAGCCAACAAGTGATTCAGTATCAGCAAGGTTATTGTCTGCTTTGAGAGTTATTGTAACCTCTGCTTTTCCGTCCTTGTTAACGTAATTTGCTGCAGCTGCAAGGTACTTCATATTAGCAGCTTGTGTAAAGTCAAGTCCACTCAGGTCTGTTGATTCAGATATTGCTATCTTTGATGCATTGATCGACTTCAATTCGGTTGAAAGTATCATTTTTATAGTATTTTTACTAATGCTCTGTACTTCTTGAATAGCAGGTGGTGCAACCGGTGTAGTAACAGCTACACTGTAGGTTAGAACATCAGCAAGATTTCCTGCAGCATCTGCAACTCTACCTATAAGAAGCGCATCTGGAGGATCATTATACGTAAAGCTTCCTACAGGAATTACTACTTTAATTCTGGATGAATCAATGAATACTGATAGGCTTGTATTAGACGGGAACTTATTATATGTTGTGCCACCGTCATAGCTAATACGGTAATTATCTGCATTCAGAACAGAATTTGCGCCCTCAGTAGCCATCTTTTCATTGTAGTAAATATACATTGTGAACGGGTTATCATTTTTAGTGTCACCATTAGCATCCACTGGAGTATAAATATACTCAACTCTTGTTGCATTAGTGTCATGCGGTGTCTTATCAGTAATAGTTAATTCTTTTACTACAGGTACTAAGCTATTTCCAGCAAGACTTGTATCTTTTATATCTTTAATTTCTACAGTATAAACTCCGCCCGCAAGCTTGCTTGCGAAATTAATTGTTGCAACTTTACTTGCATAGCTTACAGTAAACGTAGTTGATACAGCATCGCCTGCTGCTGTTTTGAATACAAAATTGCTGGTTGTAGGAGTAATAACTTCTTTGCTGAAAGTTACTTTTATTTGATTCTCAGCAACAACTTCTACATTAGTTACTTCAGGTGCTGTAACATCTGCTGTAACTGAAAGCGGAAGTGTTATGTCTCCTGCAAGTTTGTTGCCCCACAGGTCAACTATAGAATCAGTTTTCTTCATTACAAGACTGGTATTCCCTACCGGTACCGGTCTGTCTGATGCCGTAGTTCCTGCTGGAGTAATTTTAAGAGCATCAACAAATACTAATTTAATTTCACTAACAGCTTTGGTTGGATCATATACAGCTCCTCCGGACTGTAATTCAAGGGGTTGCCATGCAGTATAAGTGTGATAGAAGTCAGCTGTTGTCATCCCTTTGACCGGCTTGTTAAATTGCACTACAACGTATGTCTGGGTTGCTTCTTTAATTGATGCAGTCGGATTTGTCTTATCTGCCGCATAAGCTACGTCAAAGGTTTTAACCGGCATTAAGAAACCTGCGTAGTCCTTAAATCCTTGAACCTTGAATGAATAGTTGCCATCCGGGAGGTTAGTTCCAATTTCAACAGTTACCTTTTTGCCAGAAACTGCTACTGAGTTAACTCCATATATACCATTGTTAATAGTTACTGAACCCAATACTGTTGGATCCAAATATTCACTAAATCCAATTTCTACAGCATTCGGTCCTACAAACGTAATTGAAACTGCTTCAGGTATAGTTACATCAAAAGCTTTTCCTGTTAATTTAGTTTCAGCAACTGCCTTGCCGTAAATATTTTTAACATTCTTTACAGTGATTTCGAAATCACTCGGGTTGGGTGAGAAATTACCCGCTATTGTAACAAGTACATCTTTCTTGCTGTCTAACAATGCAACTGAAGATACGGTCTGTCCTGCTACAGCAAAATTATCCTTAACCACAGTTGTTGCATCAAGCTCAGTATTGAAGGAAACTACAATCTCCTTCATGTTTCCAGCAGTTGCGCTAAGAGCAACAAGTTCTATTGGCAGAACAGTAACTTTTACTTCTACCTTACCTTCGAAATTCTCTACAGTACCAACAGCTTTATATTCTCCCGCCTTAGTTGTATCAACTTTTGAGACATCCCATTTTACAGCAATATCTTCAACTTTTCCGTCGCTGTATGTTGCCTTAACCTTTGCAGGAAGCGTCAGTTCTTCACCAACTTTAATTTTGACTTCTTCTAACGATGCTAATTTTACAATTTTAATCTCTTCCATCAACCCTGCTTCAATTGCAATAGCTTTCATCTTTTCGTCTTTGCCGACGACTACTTCAATAACTGTCTTGTCCTTATTAGTTCCGGCAACATATTCAGCTAAAAGTGAATAGAAGGACATTCCAACAACATCATCTCTAAGAAGCACAGCCTCATCCATCCTTGAAGCTTCAGCCTTCGGTAGACCGCTTGCATTAGAGAGTTCAACTGTTGAAAACTTGTAGTCGAAATCTACACCTTGTTTGTAACCAAGCTGTGCAAGGACCATCTTTGCAAATTCTCTTCCTATAAGGTTATCCTTTGGTGCGAATTTGCCATCGGGCCTTCCTGCCACAATTCCATTCTTTACAGCATAAGCGACGTACTTAACAGCCCATGCTGCAATATCGTCGGCATCTTTGAACTTCTGTTTGAGAAGGTCCTTTGCCTCTTTTTCGTCCATCTTCAAGGCTTCTTCTTCAAGTTTGAATAACCTTAACAGAAGTGCCACACCCTCTTCCCTTAGAAGACGTTCTTCAAGGGCAGGCTTGTATTCTGTTTCGGATTTACCTTTGAAGAGGCCTAAGTCATATAATACTTTTGCTTCATCCTCATATTTAAAGGATGCTGCAAATGCCGGTACTGCTATCATTCCAGCCATTAAAGTTACTACTACCAGTACCGCCAATAGCTTTTTGAGACTCTTCATACTCTCAAATCCTCCTTGTCATTTTTTTGGGGAAAAGGTTTGGTTTTTATTGAAGTCGGGCTACCCCTCTCCCCCTTGTAGTAATAACCCAACTTTTAGCCTTTTTTATTCACCATAAGCGGGACTCGCCTATAATGAATTCAAAAAAATTATATCATTGGGCTTTTCAATCGTCAACAGATAGTGTATAAGTGTAAAAATTTTGTAACAGAACTGAAATAATAAGAATTCGAGGTTTTTGTTGGTGTTTCAGTACTTTAGATGATATTCTGCTATAATTTTTAATTTATATATTTAAATATAATTTTAAAAAGTGATATCTTCAAGCGTTAAAAAAGAAAGCCGATAACTATCGGCTTTCTTTTTTAACGTTAGAGTCTTTATTTCCCGTTAAAGCTCCTTTCAGCCATTTCTATGGCTTTTTTAACAATATTTCCGCAATTCCTTGATGATACGGAGCCCCAACCTTCTGAAGCAACCGTGTTGTAGACTCCAAGTTCTTTAGCTATTTCAGCCTTTAATTCTTCCGACATTAAACTCCTGCGTCTACCCACAGTTTAATCCCCCTTTCTTTTACGCTTGTATTTGCAAAGCGTACATATATATTATTTGCAATTATAAAAATTTAATAGACTGAAATTTTTTCAATTTACATCATTTCCGGTTTTGACGGCCTGGAAATTTCCGATAAAGCTTCGGATGCTTCCATATTGAATCTCCTGTCGGTTGCCATATCTCCGATTGCAAGTATTCCTACAAGCCTGTTATTTTCAACTACAGGAACTCTTCTTATTTGATTTATTGCCATTTTTGCTGTTACTTCTTCCATATCCGCATCCGGAGTAACGGTTATTACATTCGTTGTCATTATATCACTTACAGGTGTAGATCTTGGATCATTACCCTGGGCAATATTTCTCACCACTATATCTCTGTCTGTAACAATCCCTACCAGGTTATTATCGTCTACCACAGGAACTGAACCAATGTTATGCCTCTGCATAAGTTGTGCTGTTTCCGTAATAGAAGTATTTGGTGATACATAAGCAACATTTTTGGTCATCTTATCTTTTACTTTTAACATTTTACTCATCCTCCATTTTTTAGTTTTAAGTTTTTTCTGCAATATTTTTTTCTGTTTTTATTTTTCCTCAAAAATAAAAAAACATGCTGAAGGTTTTTGAACATATAAATTATAAGGAGTTATACACAACCATGTGGATAACTCCTTGACATTTTTAAGCCCTGTAACCCGCTCTACAACTAGTTTACAGCATTATCCTTATGTTTACTGCCTGTTAATGCGGTTTTTCTGTGGATATCTTTTTGTGTTATCCACAGGACGTCATTACATCTTAATAGCTTTGCCATCTTATCATCTTATCTTCATACTTATATCCAATGATTTTACAGAATGGGTAAGACTGCCCACTGATATGATATCAACCCCCGTAAGGGCCACTTCATAAACATTGTCAAGGGATACATTCCCAGAAGCTTCTACTAAAGCTTTTTTATCTATAATTTTTACCGCCTTTCTCATCATATCCAAACTCATATTGTCCAGCATAATAATATCTGCTCCTGCTTCCAGAGCTTCTTCTACCTGTTCTATTGTTTCTGTCTCAACTTCAATTTTTATAGTGTGGGGGACGCTTTTCTTTACCATAGCAACAGCTTTTTTTATACCACCTGCTGCGACAATGTGGTTATCTTTTATTAACACTCCATCCGAAAGGGAATATCTATGATTAGAACCGCCTCCCATCCTGACGGCATATTTTTCTAGCATCCTCATCCCGGGAGTGGTTTTTCTTGTATCGGCTATACTTACCTTAGTCCCTTCTACCCTGTTACAAAATTCTCTTGTTATTGTTGCAATTCCCGATAACCGCTGGAGTATATTTAACGCTGTCCTTTCTCCTTTTAAAAGTGCCCTGGTATTTCCTGCAATTTCAGCTATTATAGTGCCTTTTTTTACACTTGAACCATCCTGTATTATCTTTGTAAATATTACTTTATTATCTAATAATTCAAATACCCTTCCGGCAACATCAAGTCCGGCTATCACTCCATCTTCTTTTACTATAAATTCCGCCCTGGAAACACCTTTAGGATCTATCAAAATGTCGGTGGTTATATCACCATAAGGCATATCTTCTTCTAACGCGTTTTTTATTATATTGTCCACAATTAACCAGTTAATCATAATATCTCCCTTCCGTATCTTTTCCTACTTAAATATTCTTCTTCGATTATTCTTCAATTAAAATTAAATAACTTCTGATTATAAAGTTTTACTAACAATTATATTTCTTTTCCATTTTTCATCATCGGTTTTGTTAAAGTCGGAACGGTAATGGGCACCCCTGCTTTCTTCCCTTTTGAGGGCAGAATCTACAACAAGGCTTGACAACAGCACCATGTTTTGAAGCTCCCAATCCTCTATCGCTGTATTTCTCATATTCATTAATAGCTCCCGGTACTTGTTAATTTTTCCCATAGCGTGGATAAGCCCTTCTCTGTTCCTTATGATTCCCACATATTCCGTCATTATCCTCTTTACATCATTCCTGATTGCTTTTTTATTAATATCTTTTTTTACCCTATCTGTAGAATATTTTACAGAATATTCAGGTATCTTCCCCCCTGCCTCTTCTATAACTGACGAAAGCTCTGTCCCTATTTTACTGCCAAAAACAAGTCCCTCCAATAAAGAATTGCTGGCAAGCCTGTTTGCACCGTGAATGCCGTTACAGGCAGCCTCTCCGCAGGCATAAAATCTCTTTACATTGGTTTTTCCATATATATCTGTCCTTATTCCGCCCATACAATAATGTTCTGCAGGAGCAACGGGTATATAGTCTTTAGACATATCTATTCCATAATTTAAACATGTCCTGAATATATTTGGAAAGCGGTTCTCCAGGTATTCCCTGTCTTTAAATGTAATGTCAAGATAGACATGGTCTGAGTTCGTTTTTTTCATTTCCATAAATATTGACCTGGAAACCACATCTCTCGGTGCAAGTTCTGCCATTTCATGATACCGGAGCATAAACCGTTCTTTGTTGATGTTTCTTAAAATAGCGCCTTCTCCCCTTACTGCTTCCGAAATAAGGAAGCTTTTGTTTTCAGGATGAAAGAGGACAGTGGGATGAAATTGGATAAATTCAAGGTCCATTAACTCTGCTCCGGCCCTGTATGCAAGGCATGCTCCATCTCCTGTTGCTACTTCCGGGTTTGTTGTATTCTCGTAAAGCTGTCCAAATCCTCCTGTAGCACATACAACTGCGTGCGAAAGGTATATTTTTAGTTTTGATGAATCTTCATCATAGGCAATAACCCCCTTAGCTTCACCATTATCAGTAAGGAGATCTATGACAAAAGTCCTTTCTTTTATTTTAACGTTTTCTTTAGTCTTTACAACAGAAATAAGTTTATCCAGTACTTCCTTCCCCGTGGTATCACCTGCGTGAATAATCCGGTTTTTACTGTGGGCTGCTTCCCTGCCGAATGCAAGTTCGTTTGAGTTTCTTTTATCGAAATTTACCCCGTATTTACACAGTTTTTCTATATTTTTGGCAGCTTCAGAGACTAATACCCAAACACTTTCTTCATTACATAATCCGGCACCTGCATAAATGGTATCCTTAAAATGCAATTCCGGAGAATCTCCTTTATCAAGAGACACAGCAATTCCTCCCTGGGCAAGGACTGAATTGCTAATTTCCAAAGTCTCTTTTGTAAGGATAGCTATTTTATACTTCTCCGGTATCTCAAGTGAAGTATATACACCGGCAATTCCGCTTCCTATAATTATTACATCAAAAAAATCCGTTTCTATATTTTTTGTGTCAAAATCAATTAAATACCTGTAATCACTCAATTACGCTCCCTCTTTTCCCCCTTCAGCTAATCTCCAACATCCTTTCCAATGCCTTTGAAGCTTTTATTCTTATATCTTCATTAAGCTCAATATTATATTTCATTTCATTAAGAGAATTAAATATACTGTCTAATGTTGTTTTTTTCATGTTAGGGCATATAAAACCCTGGGAAAGGAGGTAAAACACTTTATCCGGGTTGTTTTTCCTTAAACTGTACAACACTCCCATTTCGGTCCCTATAATAAATTTCTTGTGCCCGCTCTTTGTCCCATAATCTATAATTGCTTTTGTACTTCCAACAAAATCCGCCATTTCTATAACTTCAGCCCTGCACTCAGGATGGACAAGTACAAGTGCATCCGGGTGAAGTTCCTTTGCCTTTTTTACGTCCTCTGCCTTCACCCTGTGGTGAGTTGGACAAAAGCCTTCCCATAATATTATATTCTTTTCGGGTACCATTTTGGCAACATAACTACCTAAATTTTTATCCGGGACAAAAATTATATCTTTTTCTTTTATAGATCTAACAACGTTTACTGCATTAGATGAGGTACAGCAAATGTCACTTTCAGCCTTTACTTCAGCAGATGAATTTATGTAGCATACCACTGCTGCTCCCGGATGCTTTTTTTTAAACTCCCTCAGAGCTTCTGCAGTTATCATATCCGCCAAGGGACAACCTGCATCTCTCTCAGGCAGAAGCACTGTTTTCCCCGGAGAAAGTATTTTTGCACTTTCGGCCATAAAATGCACACCACAAAACACAACAACTTCTGCATCCGATAAAGCACAATACCTGCTTAATGCAAAAGAATCACCTACCATATCTGCTATTTCCTGCACTTCATCCCTTTGATAAGTGTGTGCAACTATTACTGCCTTCTTTTGTTCCTTTAATTCGTTTATTTTATTTACTAATTCTATTTTATCCATATCAATAAATCACCTTTAATTATTTTATTTTATTTTAATACTTTACTAACTCTTTGTAAACTCTTTGCAAAGAAATTATTAAAGGGATTGTTTTGGCGATTTTTCAAAAGTTATTTTATGAATTCTTTAAGGAATGTTCTTTCTTTCCACTTATCATATCATAAAAGGAATATCCTATAGGAGTTATGTTGAATATTTCCACAAGTGTGCCAATACATGCTGCCATAGCATAAAGAATTAGTCCTTTAAATATTAAGAAGAAGATTATTATTGTCGTTATAAATAACATCAATATTGATTTTCTTTTCAGTGATTTTATCTTTTCTTCCTTTTTTATCGGTTTATTTGGCGTATCAGCAGGCGCCCATTTATAAAAACTAAATAATCCTGTAAAAAACGTAGCAATATTAAGAAAGGCTATCGTATGTATATTCAAATTCTCCCATGTATAGTGTACAAATAAACCGGCAAGTAAAAAAATAACTATCGAAGCAACCATACATTTATTATATGTGTCCATGTGGTAACCGCCTGCAGTAGTACGGAATATAACAAAAAATGTAAGTATAATAAGTGTTTCTTTTATAACTCCAAGAAGAATAGCTAATGCCAGTAAGATAATAAGCTTTACAAACTCTCCTATTATTATTTGAAAACCGAAGTAATATATACTCCTTTTTTCATGATTTTCGTTCAATTTGCTACTTAAACATTTTGCATAAGTATAAGACCATTTTCTAATAAATTTCATTTGTAATACCTATAAACTATACAATTTTTTGAATTTCTTAAATTTACTATATTATATAATTCATTTTCTTGCAACTATTTTCATGTTAAAAATAAATCAAGGCTCTAAGCTTTACAGTTAGAGCCTTGGCATATATCCGGCAGAGACCTACTTTCCCGGGACGTCGCCATCCAAGTATCATCGGCGCTTGAGAAGCTTAACTTCCGTGTTCGGGATGGGAACGGGTGTGTCCTTCTCGCTATTTCCACCGGAAATCTTTTTGGGTTATACCCTCAAAACCGTATAATGTAAGTTCTTCGAAAAGCAACCGCTTACCTTTGTTTTGGTCAAGCCCTCGACCTATTAGTACCGGTCAGCTCAATGCATTGCTGCACTTACACCCCCGGCCTATCAAGCATGTAGTCTTCATGCGGTCTTACCACTCAGAGGCCGCAAGCCAGATACACAACGTTAGCATTTTTCTTTTTTATCCTCTCTTCTTGCTTCTGGCCTCTGGCCTCTGAGTGTGGGATATCTCATCTTGAGGTCGGCTTCACGCTTAGATGCCTTCAGCGTTTATCCTTTCCAGACTTAGCTATCCAGCCGTGCACTTGGCAGTACAACTGGTACACCAGCGGTCTGTCCATCCCGGTCCTCTCGTACTAGGGACAGTGCCTCTCAAATATCCTACGCCCGCGACAGATAGGGACCGAACTGTCTCACGACGTTCTGAACCCAGCTCGCGTACCGCTTTAATTGGCGAACAGCCAAACCCTTGGAACCTACTTCAGCTCCAGGATGCGATGAGCCGACATCGAGGTGCCAAACCTCCCCGTCGATGTGGACTCTTGGGGGAGATAAGCCTGTTATCCCCAGGGTAGCTTTTATCCGTTGAGCGACGGCAATTCCACTTTCATACCGCCGGATCACTAAGCCCTACTTTCGTATCTGCTCGACTTGTTTGTCTCACAGTCAGGCTACCTTATGCCTTTGTACTCGACGCGCGATTTCCATCCGCGCTGAGGTAACCTTTGGACGCCTCCGTTACCTTTTAGGAGGCGACCGCCCCAGTCAAACTGCCCACCTGACATTGTCCCTATACCAGTTCTATGATATCCGGTTAGTGCCCCAGCACTCTTAGAGTGGTATCCCAACGCCGGCTCCACGTATACTGGCGTACACGCTTCTACGCCTCCCACCTATCCTGTACAAAGAATACCGGAACACAGTATCAGGCTACAGTAAAGCTCCATGGGGTCTTTCCGTCTTGTCGCGGGTAACTTGCATCTTCACAAGTACTACAATTTCACCGGGTACGTTGTCGAGACAGTGCCCAAGTCATTACGCCATTCGTGCGGGTCGGAACTTACCCGACAAGGAATTTCGCTACCTTAGGACCGTTATAGTTACGGCCGCCGTTCACTGGGGCTTAAGTTCACTGCTTCACCTTTCAGTTAACAGTTCCCCGTAACCTTCCAGCACCGGGCAGGCGTCAGCCCCTATACTTCATCTTTCGATTTAGCAGAGACCTGTGTTTTTGCTAAACAGTTGCTTGGGCCTATTCTCTGCGGCCACATCCCTGTGGCACCCCTTCTCGCTAACTTACGGGGTCAATTTGCCGAGTTCCTTAACAACGCTTCTCCCGCTCGTCTTAGGATTCTCTCCTCACCTACCTGTGTCGGTTTGCGGTACGGGTACCTTCACTCTCGATAGCGGCTTTTCTCGTCAGTGCGGATTCGGTTACTTCGGTACTCGTTTTTCCCTCCCCTTCAGGCCTTCGGAACACCCGGCGGTCTTCCCTGCCAGGCTACCTATCTCCCTTGGACGGACTCTTCCTGCTGCCCGCTTATCCTATCCCCCTGCGTCCCCGCTTCTCTCTTACCAAGTGACGGTAGTACAGGATTTTCAACCTGTTGTCCATCGACTACGCCTTCCGGCCTCGCCTTAGGTCCCGACTTACCCTGGGCGGACGAGCCTTCCCCAGGAACCCTTAGGCTTTCGACGGTGAAGATTTCCACTTCACTCTCGCTACTTATTCCGGCATTCTCACTACTGTTAGGTCCATACGTCCTTCCGGTCGTACTTCTACCCCCTTCAGTAAGCTCCCCTACCATACTGTATGTTTCTAATGCTACACCTTATGCTCTTTAGCCTTTAGCCAATTTGACGAAAAGCTCTTATCTCATTTCTTCTTTAAGGTTGCTTTTCGTTCTAATTACCTCCTCCTCTTCTCTACATAAGATACACCATTAGAAACATACAGCATCCACAGCTTCGGTATGCAGTTTAGCCCCGGTAATTTTCGGCGCAGCCCCACTCGACTAGTGAGCTGTTACGCACTCTTTGAATGTATGGCTGCTTCTAAGCCAACATCCTAGCTGTCTTAGCAGAACCACATCCTTTCCCACTTAACTGCCATTTTGGGACCTTAGCTGATGGTCTGGGCTGTTTCCCTCTCGACTATGAAACTTAGCTCACATAGTCTGACTCCCAAACATCATCTGTAGGCATTCAGAGTTTGATAGGGTTCGGTAACCCGGTTAGGCCCCTAGCCCATTCAGTGCTTTACCTCCTACAGATTAATTTGAGGCTAGCCCTAAAGCTATTTCGGGGAGAACCAGCTATCTCCGAGTTCGATTGGAATTTCTCCTCTACCCACAGCTCATCCCAGACCTTTTCAACGGTCACGTGGTTCGGTCCTCCACGGAACTTTACTCCCGCTTCAACCTGTCCATGGGTAGATCACCCGGTTTCGGGTCTATCCAATGTGACTCCTTCGCCCTCTTAAGACTCGGTTTCCCTTCGGCTCCGTACCTTTAAGTACTTAACCTCGCCACATTGCATAACTCGCCGGACCGTTCTACAAAAAGTACGCTGTCGGGCTTTAACGCCCTCCAACTGCTTGTAAACATAGGGTTTCAGGTTCTCTTTCACTCCCCTCGCCGGGGTGCTTTTCACCTTTCCCTCACGGTACTCCTCCTCTATCGGTCACCAGGGAGTATTTAGCCTTGGGAGGTGGTCCTCCCTCCTTCCCACAAGGTTCCTCGTGCCTCGTGGTACTCCGGATCACGGCTCCTAAGTTTCCGGTTTTCGCATACGGGACTCTTACCCTCTATGGTCTCGGCTTTCCATCCGCTCATTCTGCTAACCTTCTCCTTAGCTTCCCGCCGGTCCTCTACCCCGATCTAGATGTGACATGCTAGATCGGTTTGGGCTCTTCCGCGTTCGCTCGCCACTACTTACGGAATCACTTTTGTTTTCTTTTCCTGTGGGTACTTAGATGTTTCAGTTCCCCACGTCTCCCCCCGTTATGCTATGTATTCACATAACGGTACCCGGCTCTTTCCTGCCAGGTGGGTTCCCCCATTCGGATATCTGCGGGTCTCAGGCTATTTGCGCCTCTCCGCAGCTTTTCGCAGCTTATCACGTCCTTCTTCGGCTCCTGGTGCCCAGGCATCCACCCTACGCTCTTTATAGCTTGACCTCTCTTTCCTCCTCTTTCGAGCTCTTTCCTCGGTCTTCTTTCCGGTGTCTCCTTCAAGTTACCCTTTCGGTCACTTTTCTATCACCTTACATTATACAGTTTTCAAAGTACAACATCCAGACAACAGTTAACAGAGTCAACTTCTAAGTAAGGATTTGCAGCTTTTTCTGTTCTCTGACCCCTGTTTTCTGTTCTCTAGTTTGGTGGAGATAATGAGATTCGAACTCATGACCCCCTGCTTGCAAGGCAGGTGCTCTCCCAACTGAGCTATATCCCCACTCTTTTTATTTTACTGCCATACCTTGGGGTTCCCCATTGGCATGGCTTCCTTTGCCTCCCATGGGCAAAGAAAACTGAACAGTGTATAATTTGAAGCTCTCCTTAGAAAGGAGGTGATCCAGCCGCACCTTCCGATACGGCTACCTTGTTACGACTTCACCCCAATCATCTACCC
>JABUEW010000042.1 GCA_013314855.1 Bacillota bacterium
ATTTTATCATTTCTATATCTTCAGGACTAAATGTCCTACCTGAAAATGTTCTATTAGTATTGTTCATGACTTGATTACCTACCTCCCCCAAGTCTACTATACAATACTAATCTTGTACGTGTCCAACTCGGTTTTGCGAAAATATTTTTTTGCTACTCTCTATAACTCTTGTTTTCTCTTTCTTTTAAATTCGTGCTTCATCTCTGAATTTATGAGTACTTTTAATGGATTAAACATGAATCTTGGAAATCTTTCAAGGTTATCTAAAGCCAAAACCCGCTCTATTAGTGCAGAGAATTTTACAGGAGAAAAGGGCAAAGGCGGCATGGCAATTGAGGGTGTTTCTTCAAGAGCTGCAAGGGATTTAGGGCAGGGTTGGAAAGTCAACCCATATGTAATTATTAAAGCCGGAGAGACCTTTGTACTGGCTGATATTGAAGGTTCCGGAGCAATTCAGCATATTTGGATGACTCCTGGAGGTAAATGGAGGAATAGTATATTAAGGATATACTGGGATGATAGTGAGCTTCCTTCTGTAGAATGTCCTGTAGGTGACTTTTTTGCTTGTGGATGGAATGAATATGCACAAATTTCATCCCTTGCTGTATGCGTTAACCCGGGTAGCGCATTGAATTGTTACTGGGAAATGCCTTTTAGGAAAAGATGCAAGATGACAATGACCAACAGGGCGGATGAAGATATGGTGTTGTATTATCAAATAGATTATACCATTACTGATGTTCCTGAAGATGCTGCATATTTTCACGCTCAATTCAGGCGGGTCAATCCCCTACCTTATAAGGAAGTGTATACAATACTGGATGGTGTTAAAGGACATGGGCATTATGTAGGAACATATATGGCCTGGGGAGTAAATAATAACGGATGGTGGGGAGAAGGAGAGATAAAGTTCTATATTGACGGTGACAAGAAGTTTCCTACCATTTGCGGCACAGGAACAGAAGATTATTTTTGCGGTTCATATAATTTTGAAAATAAGGCTATTCGCCAATACCAGGAGTTTACTACTCCATATTCAGGCTTGGTACAGGTAATAAGGCCGGATGGTCTTTACAGGTCTCAAACCAGGTTTGGACTTTACAGGTGGCACATTATGGACCCCATAAGGTTTGAAGAAGACATTAGAGTCACAATACAGGCGCTTGGCTGGAGGTCGGATGGAAGGTATTTACCGTTACAGGACGATATATCTTCAGTAGCTTATTGGTATCAGACTCTTCCAGTTGCTCCCTTCCCGAAATTGCCTGATAGGGATTATCTGGAAATAATTTAAGAAAAAACTATGAGTATAAATATAGCATTTTCTTACTTACAGGATAAGAGCAATTATGGTTTGGTTGCCGCTAATGTTAATGATTTCATGAGAGCGCTGATTAGAGTCCTGATTTCCAGTTCCTTTAACGGTAATTGGTATCTGTTTTCAAATAAGTTATACTTTCAAATAACTATATTGAAAACAAAGTACAGTAATGGTATATTAAAAGTAAGCTAATGGTATATAATAAAGTAAATAAAGCTAGCCAAGAGAAAAACAGTGGGTGAAAATTAATACGGGGGATGGAAATGATAAAGGTAACCATAAAACAACTATATAGGAACACTAAGGAATATATTGGCAAACCTGTAACGGTTTCAGGATGGGTACGCACCCTTAGGGATTCAAAAGCGGTAGGCTTTATAGAGCTGAATGACGGCTCCTTTTTTAAAAATCTTCAGGTTGTTTTTGAAAGAGATGTAATAGATAATTTTGATGAAGTGACAAAGCTTTCATCCGGAGCCTCAGTAATAGTGGAAGGTGAAATTGTAGAAACCCCTAACGCAAGGCAGCCCTTTGAGCTTAAAGCAAGTAAGGTTGAAATAGAAGGGCTTTCGTCGCCGGACTATCCTTTGCAAAAAAAGAGGCATTCATTTGAGTTTCTAAGAACAATAGCCCATTTAAGGCCAAGGACTAATACTTTTTCGGCAGTATTCAGGGTAAGATCCCTTGTAGCTTACGCTATACACAAGTTCTTCCAAGAGAGGGATTTTGTTTATGTCCACACGCCTATTATAACCTCAAGTGATTGTGAAGGTGCAGGTGAAATGTTCCGGGTATCGGTACTTGATCCGGAGAATTTACCTTTAAATGAAGAAGGTAAGGTGGATTTCTCAAAAGATTTTTTCGGCAGGAAAACAGGACTTACTGTCAGCGGACAATTGGCCGGAGAGGCATATTGTATGGCCTTTAGAAACATATATACCTTTGGACCTACCTTCAGGGCGGAGAATTCCAACACTCCCAGGCACGCAGCGGAATTCTGGATGATAGAACCGGAAATTGCTTTTGCAGGTCTTAAGGAGGACATGGAACTTGCAGAAGACATGATAAAATATATAATTAGTTACGCCCTGGAATATGCTCCTGAAGAAATGGAGTTTTTTAACAGCTTTATTGATAAAAACCTTTTTGAAAGATTAGACAATGTTATTAATTCTGATTTTGGGCACATAACATACACTGAAGCAGTGGATATGCTCAAGAAGGCCAATGAAGCTTTTGAATACCCGGTAGAATGGGGCAAGGACCTACAAACAGAGCATGAAAGGTATCTTACCGAGAAAGTGTTCAAAAAACCTGTATTTGTAACAGATTATCCAAAAGATATCAAAGCTTTTTACATGAGGTTGAACGATGACAACAGAACAGTGGCTGCTATGGACCTTTTAGTACCGGGTGTAGGTGAGATAATAGGAGGAAGCCAAAGGGAAGAAAGGCTTGAATATTTGGAAAAAAGGATGGATGAACTTGGACTGGACAGGGAAGACTATTGGTGGTACCTCGACTTAAGAAAATACGGGGGTACAAGGCATGCAGGGTTTGGTTTGGGTTTTGAAAGGGCAATAATGTATATAACAGGTATGAGCAATATAAGGGATGTAATTCCATTTCCCAGGACCCCAAGTAATGCAGAGTTTTAAATTCCCAAATGGAAAAACTGAGGGGTTGGGAATAACCAGAGAGTGGGATGAATAATTAAGTAATGAATAATCAAGGATAATCAAGTAAGGAGGTTTTTATATGACTGAAGATTTAATTAATGAAGTAGTTATTGAAGAAGAACTACATGAGGACAAATTAAAAATTGTGGATGAGGTAATAGAAACCATAGCCGGAATAGAGGCTTCCAAAGTACGGTGTGTTGCATCGATGAGTGGTGGATTTACCGATGGATTGGCAGGAATTCTTGGCAAGAAAAACTTAGGAAAAGGAGTTAGGGTAGAGACTCTTGGAAATGCAGTGAAGGTATTTCTCTCGATAGTAGTAGAATATGGATGCAGAATCCATATGGTAGCAAAGGATGTACAGAATATTGTAAGAGCAGCCATTGAAGATATGACTGGACTAAAAGTGGCGGAAGTAAATGTAAATGTTGTAGGTATAAGTATGCCTAAAGAGGCCAAGAAGGAAGAAGCAAAGGAAGAAGCAAAGGAAGAATAGGAACAATAAAAAATTTAACATAGCCTATTGAATTTCTACAGCTCATATGCTAGTATATAAAATGCATTGCTGTAGTTGTGCGGACATGGCGGAATTGGCAGACGCGCTGGATTTAGGATCCAGTGGTTTACAGCCGTATGGGTTCAAGTCCCTTTGTCCGCACCACATTTATTTTGGTTTTTCAACCTGTCAGTTTCGCTCACTGCAAAAAACAACTGTAAAGTAACTTGTCGTCTCACTGCTTCTTGCGCATGTAATTCTATCCGAATTGCTATGGCCAAGAATTTTCATATATTCAGCACCTGACGCATCCATAGCTGAAAGCAGGGCGATAATGGAAGGCGGAGAGTCCATATAGTCATTATTAAAATGTTGAATCAGATTAATATCCCTGTTTTCTATAGCTTTAATTGATATCTCATCCATTTGCTCAGCTTTCTCAAGAGGGAGATAATGAGAAAAATCAACAGAAGCAATTATCACACTTTTTTTATGTTCCTTTTCAAGTTTTTCATGAAGGTTTTGGCCAAGTTTTTGGGCTTTCTGCAATCCAAAATTTCCATGCAGCATGATTGGTACGATTTTACTGTCAGGCATATAATACTTGATGTAGGGGACCAAACCTGCGATAGAGTGATCATCCTGGAGTAAATCAAAATTCATGTCTGCTATTTTTGAATCTATCAGCGAGTTCACAACATCCGTATCCGCTTCCAATATACCAAAGGGAGTCTGCCAGCTCCAGTTTCCGGTATGTACTGTTTTTACTCCTGTTCCTTTGTGGTTGGGTGCTATCACCACCACCACTTCAAATTGTTCAGCCGATATTGTCTTAAAAAAAGAAGCAATCATTCCCCCGGCAATGAGATGGTGGGGTACGATGCCGCCTTTTATTTCCGCCGGACATCCACTATCGCTTAACTCTTTAGCATTTATATCAACTGATTGCGCACTGTCTACTGACTGATTAAACTCTTTTTCACAATAGTATCTGCATTGAAGCCTTTTAGCACTTACCTGCAGATTATTTTGCAGGTGGGGCTGTTGTTTAAACGAGGCTCCAGGCACAGCATTCCTGTTACCCTGAATATTAGATGAAATAGATGACAAACGAAGGAAGAACGTATTTTGCCAGCGCTCAAATATCGGCTGGCTTGAGACACTGTACCCGAATATCGGCTGGATTGAGGCATCATAAATTACAGTACGATAATATGCTCCGGAAAGTAGCAGTATCATACATAATCCGGTTATTATAACAAATATAATAAAATGTTTATTAATGTATTTCATTATTATTCACCATTATTCACCTACTTTTTTTATCTCCACCTGTACCTTTTCAGCAAACCCACAAATATCACTAAGACTATGCTTCATATACGTATAATCAGCTGTAAATTGTCCCGGTGTTACTGCCCGCGCATAGTAGCTAATGCTTCTTTCCCGGTATTTGCTGTTTTTATTATAATAGAATCCAAATACTACCTTCTGCCCATTTCTTTCCACAGGATACCACTTCTGGTCAAATTGGTTGGCGGCTGAAACATACCGTAATCCGGCAGGAAGAATATCTGTAATCTCGTAATAGCCGTCGGGAGCGGTTTCTGAAAACTCAGGCTCCAGGGTGATTTTGATCAGCTGGGATTGGTTGAAACTCGATTGTGTTGCACCATCTACACTGTACATTCTTTTTATTTTTACCAGTTCATTAGCATCTTCCGCGAAATCCGTTATCGGTGCTGTATAGCTTGAGGTTACGGAAACATCACCTGTGATATTGGAAAATTTTATGTTTTGCAAAGCTTCAGGTGTAAGCACAAGCTTGAATACTTTGTTTTTATCCAGTGATACATTCTCTTTCCGCCCGTTTACCTCTACTGTAAAACTGCCTGCCTGGTTGGTGTCAGGAGTCATGTGGGTAACATATATCAACCTTTCTATATTATTAAGGATATACCGTGTGGAGTTGTCCTGTACATATTTAAATAAATCGTCCTTTTCAGGTGCATTGATTTTAGCAGCAAGAACAGAGCACAGGGAGGTAAGTTCAATAGTATCATCCCTGCCGGCTTTGGAGTCAATATATACATATGGGCTGTTTGTTACTCCATGTTGATTGATTATATCGTTGTAAACATTCCGCGCTTCATTCAAACTGCCAAGTTCAGCAAGAGCAATGCCGAGGTACAGTTTTTCTTTGATTCCTATATTTGATAGTTCATCAGGATGTGTATCAGACTGCAGGTCTGCGTTCAGCAGATTTTCAATATCAATTAAAACCGGCTCGTTTAGTGCTGCCAATCCCCAGAGGGAAGCTGCAGCATCTTCCGCGGTAACATTGGTGTTTTCGAGGGTTTTATAAAAGTACCACTTCATCGCTGTTTTGTCAAATAAATCATAGGAGATGGAGTTGTTTAAAGAACTGATTTTTGCGGTTATTTCAGGATTGCTGCTGTCATAGGGAAGCAGCGCAATCCCTCCGTCATATTGCTGATATGATTCCAATTGATAGTCTTCCGGGTTTTCTACCCATCTCATTTCTTCTCCATCTCCATAATGTTTTTTAATTAATTCACTTGCAATTTTTCCGGAAAGCTTCTGGTCGACACGCTCCCCCCAGCTATACAGCAATGAAAGCAGAGAGTTATAATAGGTTGATGTTCCTTCGTTATAGAATGAAAGAGTGGTAAGAGACTTCCCGCCTGCCGGTTTTAAACTGTCTGTAAGCTTGTAGTACTCTAGTTTACTTGCTTCCAGCAAGCTTTTTACTACCTTGAAATCCCTTTTTATTGCATCGTTGTATTTACCCTGCTTTGCACTTACTGTAACGGAATAATAGCCTTCTTCCAGTTTTCCTAATTCTATGTTTGTCAAACTATTGCCAATACCTTCTGCTTGATAAGTTTTCTTATCTGCTTGATTAGTTTTCTCATCTGTATATTTCTGTTTGCTATCTTTACTAATATCAGCCTTCTTTTCAAGCAAAACAGTATACTCTACTTTTTTATCGCTTTCGAGATGCGTGCCGAAGCTTCTGGCAGATATGGCAACTGTATCTCCATCCATAAAAACATTATTAAATATTACATCAACAAAAAAAGGCAGTTTTACAGGAATATTAATTTTGCCGCTTCCGGCTTTCAAATCATCGCTCGTCTTCTGGTAAGCGACCCCCTGAAAAGTAATTCTCCAGGATGTAAGGTTATCCGGCAGTTTGAAGCTTGTTTTTCCTTTACCATTGTTGTCTGTTTTAATAGTGCCAAAAAAGGCATTATCCTTAAATATGAACCTGACGGATTGAGTTCCGCCTTCCCCTCCCATTTCCGGTGCGCCAAAATTAATATTTAAAGGTTTATAAGATAAATATTCCGAAAGTATTCCTGAGTTAAAGCAATATTGATACAGGGCGGCAAGGGTATCCACTTGCTGGTTATAAACAGCAAAAAAAGCCTCATCTACAACACTTAAGTTTACTTCGCTTATGCATGGGTTTCCCTGCGCATCTTTTACATCGATCTCCAGTTGTACGGTGTCGCCAGGCCGGTACTCCTGCTTATCTGTTTTCACATCAATTTTCAATTCTTTCTCTTTGTAATCATAGCCAATCAGCTTGTTTCCCGCATCAAATACATTTTTACCATCAAAATATACTGCCTTTACATATATATTAGGTATATAATCTTTTGTAAAGTTAAAGTTAAAGTTGGGTTCACTTACCACGGTATATGAGAGTATTCCATTTTTGAGAGTCATGTACAGGAAACGGTTGTTTGGCATAGCGGGCAACTCAAGATTGTTCTTTTTAACAGCTAAACTTACCGTATCTCCCAACTTAAATTTTGCATTATTGTTTTCTGTGTTAATAGAATATCTATCAATATTTCCATCCTGAGGTTGAGCATATCTATATAAATATACTGTTTCCACAATGGATTTCTGCCTCGAATCGACACTCTCAACCTCGATAATGTAATTTTCATTTTCCTCAATTGGAAATTCATAAGAGTATTTGCCGTTTAATGTATTGGCACTAAACTCCTGCAGGAGATTTTTAACTTCAAAATAACGGTATTTTTTCTGTACCTTCTTATTGATAAAATCATAATACTGGCCTATTTCTTCACGGTCCCAGTGCTGCTTGTAAATTCGTATTTTTAAAGGGATATCCGTTGTGTCTCCCCGGTATTGGTCTACATTATACCAAAAGTCTGATTGCGTTTTAAGTTTCTCCAGCTCTATGCGGTTTGTTTTAACCTCTATCAGCCCTGCCTGGTTTTTGGAAGAAGCATTTACCTCTATCATTGTATCTCTCGGGAAAACCATGACATTGCTGTAAGAATAAATTTCCTCTTCCTCTGCTTTTGCGTTGTTAATATTTATGTTTAGAGTGAGAGGATGCCATGAATTAACGGTAGATAAAGGTATTATATCCAAACCGGCTTTACCATTTTCATCACAAACTATATTTCCTTCTTTACGGGTATCCCAGGTAGTGTAGTACGAGTATCTTAAGTCCATACCTGATACGGGTGAGCCTTCAAAAAAGCTGGCCTGGATATCCACACTTAACTTTTCCCACTCGAACATTACTTTTTTATCCGGAGTAATATCAACCTTATAGGCAGGTTTTGTGTATTGTCTTACGTCAAAATATTTCTGAATAACTGTTTCATCTCCCAATTTAAGCCGGATAAAATAACTGCCCGGATTAAGATTGGACAGTTCCATGCTGCTTTTGAAAGTGCCAGCCTCGGATATGTCTATTTCCCTGCTTAAAATCTCCGATAAGGTTGAATTTTCCATATAAGCATAGTCTGTCCCATATGTATACTCTGCACGATGTAAATAAAGTGTGCCCTTAGAAGGTAAATCCCCTCCAATTCTCGGCCTTACTATGCCCCAGATTTGTACAGTGTCATCAGGGAGGTATAAACCTCGATCAGTGTACAGGTATGTCCAATACTTTAGTGCACTTTTGGAAACGGAATAATTGTAATCAAAATATTGCCAGGTATAATATGAAAGAGGTGCCAGGAAAACCGGGCCATCATCTTTCGAAATAGTAAAGAACAACATCTGGTTTTCTGGGCTCTTTAGGGCTTTCAACTCATTCGAGTCCTTGAATACCTTCTCCGGTATTACTGCAACACCATCCTTACCGGTTTTTACCGGCTGAATTTTATCAGATGTCAAAGATGTCTGTGATGTCTGTGATGTCTGAGATGTTTGAGGTGTTTGAGATGCCTGAGATGTCAGAGGTACCAAGGATATCGAAGCTCCCTCCACCGGCTTACCAGTGCTGGAACTGTTAACCCATACAAGGCTTTCATGTGACCCTGCCATAACATATACAGCCATATCATTTACCTGAATATGAGTTTGATATGTTGCATTTTTAGATTTTACGCTTATCAGGTAGTGACCTTCCGACAAATTTGAAGGGAATACTATAAAACTTCCGTACCAGTAGTTACCGCTATTATTTATAACTCTGGTGCTGAATTCACTTATCTTTTGCAGCTTGCTGGTATCAAACTTGAGGCTGCTGTTTCTGATGAATACTCGATAAGCAGGCGTGTCATATTGCTTCAGGTTTTCCAGCAAATCATCCACATTTGAATATTTATATACCTCTACTGAAATATCCTGGTCTTTAAAGTCCTGGCTTGCATATACCTCAAGTATGGGCTCAACCTGTGGGGTAAAGTTATAAAGTATGTCTGTAAAACTGAGGTACTCAGTGTTTTCCTGTTCAGGTGATTTGCGTGTCTCAAATGTAAAAGTATAATCTTCGGGGAGGGTTTCATCACTACCCTTAAGCCTCAGTCCTTTTTTTACAGTAACAGTATATATGGTACCATAATCCAGCTTTTCCGGCATAAAGACTACTGTTTTGCGGTACTGTTGGAATCTTCCGTTGACTTTGGGTGTTATTTCGAAATATTGTTCAATGTTTTCCACACCTTCATGAGTAAAGCTTAATTCTATGCCTGAATCTACAGGTACATAGGTGCTTCGGTCACGAGGCAATGTTCTGACCAGTCCAAATGATGTTTTTGTTTGAAACGCCCATGAATAATTGTAACCGGATGTTAAGCTGATTTTATAGATAGTGTTGGGTTTTAGAGCATTACTAAAATTGATGTGAAATTCCTTATCCGAAACCTCTTTAATCTCATAAGCCTGCTGCGGAGTGATGGTTAAAGCTTTTTGAAAAAACGATTTGGATTGTTTATTTTCACATAGAATTTTAAAATCGGAATTTACATCAACTCCTGTGCTGTCTGCCACCATTGGAACAATGTCAATAGCACCATCAATTTTTAAATAGAGATTGTCATTATTACTGTCAGCATAAGTATCTCCCTGACTATATGACGAAGAAGTCCTGCCGGACAGCAGATTTGGTATTACCAATGAAGTTATTATAAGTATGGAAATAACAGTGATGACGGCAACACTGATGACTAATTTTTTGTTTTTAAACATATCTTTAAGATTCATAAAATCCCCCGTTCCGCTATATTCGTCTTATATAGCTATCATACTATTATTAAGACTATTCTTCAATGGTAATTGTTCCAATTTTTAACTTGTACAACTCAGGGTGTTTTCTTTTTGTTGTATTTTGTGTATAAGGAAATTAATCTGTTCGCACCACTTTTATTTTACTTTTCCATTAAACCGGAAAATATTACTTTAAACATGGAATCTCTTATTTCTGTCAGCTCATACTTGTCTTTATTCTTAAGATAATATTTGCATGAACTGTCAAGCATACCTATTATGCCTGCCGCAACCAGTTCATAATTTGCAGGAACTATTATTCCGTATTTATTACCTTCTTTCAGCAAATTCGCAATAAACTTTAAATACCTTTCCTTCAGTTGGGTAATTTCCGAGATGATTTCTTCATCCAGACCGCTTGTAATCTCATTTAGAAAAATAGTGGCAAGTTCGCTATACTGCAAGTATAAATCAATATTTTTATCCAACACTCTTTTTAGTTGCTCATTAATGGGCAGATTACTATTAATCTCTTTTTGAACCTCATTTATTATAAAATCCAATCCTTCTGTTACCAGCGCTTTAAATAATTCGGCCTTACTGGGAAAGTTATAATAGAGAGTACCTTTTGCAACCCCTGCGGCATTAGCTATTTCATCCATGCTGGCCTTATGGTAGCCTGATTTTGAAAAAACCGATACTGCTGCATCTAATATTTTTTGTCTACTCAAAACAATCACCTGCCGTTAACATATGAATTTACCTCAATTATTGGCTAAATTTATTCCAATTATTTATTGACCTTGTTCACAAAAATAGTTATTTAACTGACCGGTCAGTATAAATAATGTCAGTGTAATTGTAATATAGAAGTTCCAGCATGTCAATAAAAAGATTTGTTATGTGATTTGTTATAATTATGATTTGTTATAATGTGATTTGCAAACGGTGTCATAAGAAAGAGGCGAAAGTATAACGCAGAAATGCAGGGAAAAGGTGAGACAAAGATAAAACAAATAAAACATCTCTCTCAGAACATGATATTTCCTTGCTGCACCTTGCTCATATAAAAATTTTAAAAGGTTATTTTATTTTTATATCGTATATGTTATAATAATATCTGCAAACGATGTCAGGAAATTATTTAAAATTTGTTTGCGTGAACACTCTTGACTTCAGTCATGAGATGAAACGCAAACTACTTGATTATTATTTAATATAACAGCTTAGTTGCAAAGAAAGAAGAATGAAAATTTACTAAATTTTAATATATAAGGGGGATTGTATGTATGGCAATAGGATTTCCACAGGAAGATAATATCAGAGCAGTAGAGTTCCCACATTTTCCTACCAGACAACAAGCTGTAATCTGGAGAAATTGGGGAATGGTTCCCGTTGAACGGTTAGCTCAAGTATTAAAGACCGATGAACGAAACATTTTAAATCTTGCAGAAGATATGGGTTTAGTTATCCCGCCCAGTATTAATAAATATTGGCTGGAGAGGGGTTACATTACAATTATACGGGCAAACTGGCACTTGCTTACATATAAACAGATACTTACACTTTTAGCATGGAGTGATGAAAAACTGAAATATACACTCAAAGAAGATGACTTCCTGTACATAAAACTAGGCTCTTTCAAACCTGATTTAGATGAAGTGACATACAGGCCTCTTTCTATTGAAGAAAAAGAACGAACAAAGGAGATTAGAGAAATACTGGCAAAACACTTTCCACAAAAACAGTTTACGGATATGGAGGCCTTTGATTTCCTAAATAGATTTATTTTAGATAAAGACTTTGACAAAGGTACAGATTTAAATCTACAAAAGGATAATACTAGGGTTAATACTTTCATTAGCAGGTTTCAAAAAATAATGGGAAATAATTGGCGAATTAGGCTGGCAAGGGCTTCAGAAAATGGCAACAATAATAATGAAAATAATAATGATGAAAAAAATAATGAAATAGTCCTTGACATTAAAACAGATCCGAATCTTAAGTCAGAGAGCCATACAATAGAAATTAACCATAACAAAGTATATATAACAGCTGTAGATGAAGTGGGTCTTCTAAGAGGATTACAGTGGGTTGCTAAAGAAGTGGACGCAAATGGATGCTTATCAATTAAAAAAGGTATAATTAAACGTAAAACTCGTTTTGATTTGAGATACATTTATTCTTACTTTGCGGTTTATGGAGATCCCCTTTTGGACCCGGAAATCAATCCTTATCCTGATGGCTTGCTTTCCTGCCTTTCGGAACTTGGTATTAACGGTATATGGCTCCAAGGCGTACTATACAGTCTTGTTCCATGGAAAAAAGCACCGGAATTATCAACAGGCTGGGAAAAGAGGATAGAAGGGCTTAGGAATATTGTTAAAAGAGCAGGAGATTATGGTATCGGGGTATATTTGTATCTTAATGAGCCCAGGGCAATGCCGGAGGAATTCTTTAAGGAGCATCCTGAATGGAAGGGTTCCACTTTTCATGGATTAACATCCCTTTGTACCTCACATGAGGATATTCAAGATTATCTTCGGACCGGAACAGCAAGATTGTTTAGTGAGGTTCCCGACTTGGCTGGTGTTTTTACAATAACCATGTCGGAAAATCATACCAACTGTTACTCTCATACTTTTGCCGGGAACAAACCTGATTGCCCTATCTGTTCGAAGCGCTCACAAGCTGAGGTAATTGCTGAAGTAAACAATTTAATTGCTGAAGGTGCACACAGTATAAAACCTGACGCCCGGGTAATAGCCTGGACATGGGGATGGCATCCCCAGTGGTCTGATGAAGCTATTTCTTTGCTAAATGATAATGTAATGGTAATGTGTACCAGTGAAGAGGCAATGCCTACAAATATTTCCGGTGTTAAAGGAGAAGTTATTGACTATACTATGTCGATACCCGGACCTGGGGAAAGGGCTGTAAGAAATTGGAGAAAGGCAGCTGCTTTAGGCCATAAAACAGTTGCAAAAGTTCAGTTTAACAATACCTGGGAATGCTCTGCAGTACCATATTTACCAGTAATGGATTTAGTTGAGAAGCATATTAACAATCTAAGTAATTCAGGTGTAAATGGATTGATGCTAAGCTGGACTTTAGGTGGATATCCATCTCTAAACTTAGAATTTGCTTCACAACTCTACTGGGAAGAAGAAATAATATATTTAGATCCACCTGCTAGTACCGGAGCACCAGTTACGAATGATGGCTCATCAATAGATACAGAACATACAGAATATCAAGAAAATGCAAGACTTCAGTTTGCCATACAAAAATTTGGAGAAAAAGCAGCTCCTTACATTGTAAAAGTCTGGAGTACTTTCAGCAATGCCTTTAGGGAATTTCCATTCAATATAGGGGTTGTTTATACTGCGCCTCAGAACTACGGGCCCATGAACCTTTTATTCGAAAAGCCCACAGGATACAGAGCTACAATGATAGGATACCCCTATGATGACCTTGAAAGGTGGCGTTCAATTTATCCGGAAGACATATTTGAAGAGCAGTTCCGCAAGCTGAGCGAAAAGTGGAAGGATGGGCTTGAATTTATAAGCAAGGCGAAATCAAGTATTAATAAGAATGATAATGATAGTAACAATGATAATGATAGTGATAATAACAATGACAGTGATGATGACAGCAGCAATGCTAATGGTATTAATAGTGCCTATGCCATAAGGTTAAATTATATAAATGAACTGGAGTCCGTATCCTCTGCCGCATACTGCCACTTCAGAAGCACATACCTTCAAATTAAATTTGTGCGGTTGAGGAATAAATTATTGCAGGCAGAAGGACTGGATGGAGCTAATCAGGCAGGAGAAGCGGTGAACATCCCGCTTACCGGCATTATAGATGAAATTATAAGTGTAATTGATGAAGAAATAGAACTGGCAAAAATGCTTTATGGTATTGTAAAACGGGACTCCAGGATAGGTTATGAAGCCAGCAACCATTATTATTATACACCACGGGATTTGCAGGAAAAGGTTATTAACTGCGAGTATCTACGCAAAAAATATCTAAACTATTACGCAAAAAATAATTGAATTGGGGGAGTTAATGTGGACATGGGGAATATGTGGTTTAAAAAAAGTTTCAGGCGTAATTTGATTGATATGCATATTGCCGATTGGGACGAAAGGTTTTTAAGTGGATTTAATCCTGAAACTTACGCAGAAATGTTAAAACTGGCTGATGTTGATACAGCAATAATATATTCGGGTTCTTGCCTCGGGAACTGCTACTGGCCGACAAAGGTGGGGCATATGCATAAAAGCCTGAAAGGAAAGGACATATTAAAAGAAACTATAATAGAGTGCAAAAAAAGAGGTTTGAATGTTGTTGTATACTTCAATATATGGTCAAGATGGGCTTACGATACATATCCTGATTGGCGCATCAGAGATTGGGAAGGAAAAGGAATGATGGTTGAGAGAGGCGCCAGGTATGGAGTATGCTGTCCCAATTCCCCTTTTAGGGATTATGTAAAAGCCCAAATAGAAGACCTTTGCAGTAACTACGAATTTGATGGAATGTGGATAGACATGATAGGGTGGATCGGTATGGTATGCTATTGCCCACATTGCAAGAAAAGGTATTACGAAGAGACAGGCATGGAAATTCCTTATACAATTGATTGGAAAGACAAGAACTGGGTTACATTCCAGAGAAAAAGGGAAGAATGGATGGCTGAGTTTGCTGAAATGATTACTAATACAGCCAAGGAAATTAAACCCGGTATTTCATTAGTACACCAATGTGCCTCATGGCTTACAGGGTGGGCAGGTGGCGCATCTTACAGATTTTTTAAGCAAAGTGACTACCTGGCCGGTGATTTCTACTCGGGAGCGCTGGAACAGTCTCTTATATGCAAATTCTTAAATTCAGTTACTGAAAACAGACCTATAGAGTTTATGACTTCCAGGTGTCCTGACCTTACAGACCACACCACTTTGAAACAAAAAGAACTTCTTGAAGCTCAAGTTTATTCCTCAATTTCAAATAATGCGGCCTTTGTTTTCATAGATGCTATAGACCCTGTAGGTACTATAAACCGTGAAGTTTATAAATTAATGGGTAATATATTTAGAAATACAAAGTCGTATGAAAAATATCTGGACCCTTCGGCCAAACAATGCTTTGATGTTGGAATCTACATGGACTTTTCTTCTTTTATAAACTTTGATGATAATGGAAAACATGTAAAGGATGCATCGTATGGTACAAAACAAATTGAAAATACCTATAACATTGCAAAAACATTAATAGATTATAATATTCCCTATGGTGTTGTTACTGCAAAAAATCTTAATGAATTGGAAGAATATCAAGTAATTGTATTATCTGATATTGTTATGCTTGATCAAGCTGAGATAGAGGCACTAAAAAAGTTTGTACAAAACGGAGGAAGTATATATGCCAGTGGTCGTACTTCGTTGTTAACCAAAGACGGAAGCACTACCGGTGACTTTCAGTTGGCAGAACTGTTTGGGGTTTCATATAATGGTGAAACAGATGAAAATATCACATATATGGCTCCAACTGAAAGTGGCCAGGAGTTATTTACAGGTTTTTCGAAGAAGTATCCCATGATGATTTCAGATACACAAATAAAAGTAAGAGTTGAAGATGGGACAAATTGTAAACCGGAGGTATTGGCAAAGCTTAGTTTACCGTACACAAATCCGAAAGATAATAACCGGTTTTCTTCAGCTATAAGCAACCCTCCGGGAATTGATACCAATATTCCTTCAATGGTGCTTAACAGATATGGTAGAGGAAGGGTAATTTATTCTTCAGGTAAACTAGAAATCATAAAACATGAAGCTCATAGGGAAGTATTTGCAAACATTATTAAACATCTTTTTGCAAAACCGGCTAGTTTTGAAACCAATGCGTATAAACCGGTTGAAATAACACTATTTAATCAAGATGAGAACAGACGGTACATAATAAATGTACTTAACTATCAGAAAGACCTGCCTAATATTCCTGTGGATGGAATATGGGTACGAATTTTTTTAGATGGGAAAATACCTGTAAGGCTCATTAAGTTGCCGGAGGAAGAAAACATGGATTATGGCATTTACGAAAACCGGCTTGAATTTAAGGTACCAAAGCTGGAAGTATTTTCAATGTTTGCACTGGACTATGATTATTAGGAAGGTTATTAGAAAAGAACCATGAAAAGGGAGGAGCAAAAATGACTAGCAGAGAAAGGGTTATTAATGCACTAGATTTTAAAAGAACAGATAGAATACCAAGGTATGAAATTTTTCTTCCTGGATTTATTGATAAATGGAGGAAGGCTAAAAACATGCCTGATGACAGCTGGATCTATGATTATTATAACAAAGTGGATATAGGGACAGTTATAGCAGACCAGCATGGGCCTTATTATTCAAAAGCTGTTATACTTAAAAGAGAAGGCAGTGCTTATTATGAGTTGGATAGTTGGGGGAGGATACTTTATAAAAAGCAGAATGCTTTTTTTGAAAAGGAAGTTGATGTAGCAATTAAAGAAAAAGGCAAAGAACCTCCCTTTGAATCTCCCCTGGATAAGAACAGGCAAAAGGCTTTTATGGATATACCGCCTAAGTTCAAGGAAAGTTTTGCATTAGTATCAGGTGTATTAGGCCTTTATATGGGGTGTTCGAGACTTAGGGGAGAGGTACAGTTTCTAATGGATATTGCTGAAGATGAGCCTTACTGCAAATATCTTGCAGGACGTCTTGCAGATTTTACTACAGAACTTGGTTTGAGCATTGTAGAGATAACAGGTACAAAAGATACAGCCATATGGGTGTATGATGAGCTTTCCAGCAGAACCGGTCCCTTGTTTTCACCAAATAGCTTCTATAAAATATTTTTTCCGTGTTATAAAAAGATGATTGACACGTGGAAGAAAAATGGAGTTAAAAATGTGATATTGCATTGCGACGGAAATAGCCTACCTTTGCTTGACATAATTATAGAAGCAGGGTTTACCGGAATCCAAAGCCTGGCGCCTACAACAGGCATGTGGCTTCCTGATGTAAAGACCAAATATGGAAATAGACTTTCTTTAATTGGAGGAATGTGCAATATTTATACTCTGTCAAGTGGTACCAAAACCGAGATAGAAAAACAGACAAAGGCAATTGTTGAAGCTGCAAAAGAGGGTGGTGTAATAATTGGTACTCATTCGATAGATGAAGATATACCTGTTGAAAACTATGACTACTATTATTCAGTGCTTGAAAAATATGATGAGATGTGGCCTGTTAGGAGTGGTGAATGATGAAAAGTATTGCGAATGATTATTAAGTTATGCAAACGGTATCAGATAAAGTATGTATCTTTTGAGAACTAAAACCTGTTATTATGCAAAGACTGAGAAATGTGACAGGATATGATTATTAGAATATTAGAATGTTTTACAAAAATAACAAAAATATTTTCAAATAGTATTGACTTTGCATAGAATATTATATAAAATAAATATGCAAACGTTATCAGAATATAGGTAAGTTATAACAGTAAAAAGTATAATGCATTATCAAGTCGCTAAAACGCTTAAAAATTTTTTCGTATAAAACTAGAGAAAGGGGGAATTTCAAAACAACATATCTATTAAAATAAAAAAGCACAACTCTGGAATTCCAAAACACCACAACTCTAACAGGAGGTAAACGTAATGGCTTATTATGATGTTAAAGAACATGGTGAAAGGATTGCTAAAGTAAAGGAAATCCTTGAAAACAATGATCTTGATTTTGCATTTGTCTATTATGATGAATTCAACCTGGCAAACGGATGGTATCTTACAGCATGGTGTCCCCAGTTTGAAAGTGGGGCAGTATTAGTTCCAAGAGAAGGTGAACCCATGATATTGGGAGGGCCTGAAAGTGAACCCTTCGCAAAACAGGACAGCGCAATAAAAGAGACAAGAAATCTTCCCGTCTTTATGGTTCCTGACGAAGAATACCCAAATGCTATAATTATTAATTTTAAAGAGTTATTTAATGAAATAAGTTCAGGCAAAAAAATTAAACGGGTCGGAATGGTTGGAGCAGAACAAATGCCGGTATCTGTGTATAAAGAAGTAGCAGAGAACTTCAAAGGAGTAGAATTAATTGATATCACAGGTGACTTCCTTAAACTTAGATACATAAAAAGTAAATGGGAAATTGAGCAAATCAGGCAGGCTTTTAAATTGGCACATTATTCCTATAAAGCAATGATAGAAAAAATCAAGCCTGGTGTACCCGAATATGAAGTAGCTGCAGCAGGAGAAGCGGCAGCACGGGCATTAGGAGCTAACGGATTTGCTTTTAAAACTATTGTAGGCAGTGGAAAACGCTCTAATGCAGTGGTTCCTACAGCGATGGACAAGATAATGGAAACCGGCGAGATGGTTATGTTAGGAATTTCCCCTAGATGGAAAGGATATAGCGGAGTGTTTGGAGATACTTTACCTGTAAGCGGGAAATTTACACCTTCCCAGGAAGAATGCCTGAAGCATGTTAAAGAAGCCATGTACCTGACAAAACAGCAATTAATTCCAGGTAAAATCGGTAAAGAAATTGATGCGCCTGCCAGGGCATATTTTGAAAAAGTTGGGTATCTCAAATATCTTGTCTGTCCTTTTGCGCATACAATTGGAATTATGGAAGCGGAAGCACCCTTTTTCGGGCCTAACAGTACTGATGAACTGAAACCTGGGATGACAGTATGTGTCGATGTAAGTTTTTTCGGACACCCTGAATTCAACGGTTTAAGGATTGAAACAGGCTATGAAATTACAGAAAGCGGACCTGTACCCTTAAGTGAAGAAATGGATAAAATACTTCTAGGAAAAAGGAGATAGTTCTATGTGTATAGAGAAAGGGAAAAGAAACTGGGTTTTTTCCGATGGGGATCTGCCTCCCGCCGGAGACAAAGAACCATTTGGACATGAAGCTTTAATGGTTACCAATATGAACGAAGAAGACGCAAGCATAACTATTGATATTTATTTTGAGGATAAAGACCCGGTGAAAGGTATAAATATAACAGTACCTGCCGAAAGAGTAAAGTGCTTTAGATTGGACATACCTATAGGAGATAGGCAGTATCAAATACCTAAAGGCCAATATTCATTGGCTTTACATAGCAATATTCCTGTTGTTGCTGTGTTCGGGAGGCTTGATGTAAGGCAGCCAAACCTTGCTTATTACTCGGTGCAGGGGTATGGGTATTAATCTAATTCCAGGTTTAAACTCAAAAAAGAGTTTAAATTATAAATTTATAAAGGAGGAGTTTCTATGTCAATGAAAAGAGTATTATTTTTGAGTCTTGCCTTGTTGTTATGTGTTTCTGTTATTTTCACAGGTTGTGGGACGAAAAAGGGAACAGAGTCCGGTGATAAGGATGTAAAGACTGGAGAAACAGGGGACAAAGGGAAACAGGAAGAAATACCTGATCCATTTGGAAAATATAATCCACCCATAACCGTAAAAACTGTTAGAACCACACCAAACCCTGCAACAGTTAAATATGCTGAGGGTGATTCACCTGAAAACAACCCATGGACCAGAGCATATGAAGAAGAACTTGGTATTAAAGTAAAGTACGAATGGATAGTGGATGCATCCCAATGGGCTCAAAGAACAAACCTGATGATAGCTTCAGGAGAAATTCCTGACTTTTTCCAGGCAGATATGAATCAGTTTAACCAACTGGTAAAAGCTGACTTATTGGCTGACATGACGGAATCTTATGAAAAATATGCTTCACCTTATACTAAGCAAGTAATTATGGAGAGCGGCCCTGCCCAATTTGAATCGGCCAAGGTAAATGGACGTCTTATGGCAGTTCCGTTTACAGCGATAACGAAAGAAGGAGTGCCCATTTTGTTGGTACGTGAAGATTGGCGTACTAAACTTAACCTTCCTGAACCCAAAACCATGAACGACTTATTCAAAATTATTGAAGCATTTACCAAAAATGATCCCGATGGAAACAAGAAAGATGATACTATAGGAATTTGCATTGATAATGCTCTATTTTCTAGTCAAACTTCCCAAGGGCTTGCTCTTGGCTATCATGCATATCCAAAAAAGTGGATAAAAGATGCTTCTGGAAACCTGGTTTATGGCAGTATACAGCCTGAAATGAAAAATGTTCTAGCTAAGATGCAGGAGATGTATAAAAATGGCCTAATTGATAAAGAGTTTGGCTCAAAAGACATAGTTAAGGCTTATGAGAGTCTTACAAGCGGGAAAGCCGGAGTTTTCTTCGGAGGATTTCCGTCTCCGTTATGGCCACTGCAGTCTCTATATACCAATGACCCGACTGTAGAGTGGAGTTATTATCCAATACCTTCTATTGATGGTAAAACAGCAAAAACAGTAGCTGAATCAAAACCTAACGGATATTGGGTTGTGAATAAGAATATGAAGAACCCGGAGGCTGTATTGAAACTAATGAATTATTGGACACAAACATTCTATGCTAACACTGACGATGCAATTTACGAAAAAATGGTTAATGCCAAAGATGGAAACGAAATATGGCAGAATGCGATATGTCAGACTCATAGAGGTTTTAAGAATCTAGAGGCTTATTACAATGTTTCTGCAGCATATAAGGGAGAGAAACCAGTTTCTTCCTTAACACCTGAAGAAAGAGGATATCTCCAGAAAATCAAAGATTTTGAAGCTGGCGACAACACATTATGGTGTTGGGGACAGATATTCGGGGTTGGTGGTATCCTTAAGGTTGTAGGTTATTATAGAGATAATGATTTATACGTACAAAATGAATTCTACGGTGAACCTACAAAAACTCAAACTGAAAAGGGTGCAACACTTAATAGCCTTGAAGATGAAACCTTTATGAAAATAGTAACCGGAGTTGCTCCGATAAGTGAGTTTGATAACTTTGTTGAACAGTGGAAGAAGCTTGGTGGGGATGACTGGACCCGGGAAGTAAATGAGTGGTACAAAAATAGATAATGTGCTATAATATTATAAGCATGAATACCTATTTTTAAATTACAGGGAGTGAGGAGATTTTCCCACTCCCTGTAAAATAATATAAATTGCCGGTTGGTAAAGTGAATGAATGGAAGGGGGTATGTGTTTATTATGGAAGATAGTAAGTCAATAATAAAGAACCGTATAGAAAAAAAGAAAGGCAGGATAAGTCAAGCACCATTATATATTATGGTCCTGCCTGCAATTATCATAGTATTTATTTATTCCTATATACCCATGGCAGGTATAGTAATTGCTTTTCAAGACTTTATTCCTGCTAAAGGACTCTTCGGGAAACAGACCTGGGTAGGATTTCAAAACTTTGTATTCCTTTTTCAACTTCCTAATTCCTTTAGAATATTTTGGAATACTATATATATTGCTGTCATGAAAATAATATCAGGTTTGACATTTCCTGTAATTATAGCCCTTTTACTTAATGAATTGAGGCATAAATGGTATAAAAGGACTGTGCAGACCCTCATTTACCTTCCAAATTTTTTATCATGGGTAATATTTGCCGGTATACTGGTAGACATTCTTTCACCCGGAACCGGTATTATTAACAAAATGTTAGAGTTTGCAGGTATAAAACCAATCTATTTTCTAGGTAACCCGAAATGGTTTCCATATACTATGGTTATAACAGATGTATGGAAAAATTTTGGATTTAGCACAATAGTATATTTAGCAGCTATAACTAATATTGATCCAACTATATATGAAGCAGCTTACATAGATGGAGCTAATAAGTGGAAACAGACTATTCATGTTACTCTTCCGGGAATGAAAGCCATAATTGTCCTGGTAGCAACTTTAAGCCTTTCCAATATACTAAATGCAGGTTTTGAACAAATATTCAATATGTATAGCCCTCAGGTTTACGAGACAGGAGATATTATTGATACTTTCGTTTACAGAATGGGACTTATAAATGCAAGGTACGGGTTAGCTACTGCTGTTGGTACTCTTAAATCCGTAGTATCATGTATATTAATTTCGGTTTCATATTATCTGGCATACAAATTTGCAGATTACAGAATATTCTAAATATGAGCAATAAATAATATTATTGTGTGACAGGAGGGGATATCTTGAAAATTAAGCGGACACTAGGGGAACGAATATTCAATGTATTTAATTACACGTATATGCTTTTCCTTTCATTAATATGTATATTGCCACTTGTTCATGTATTGGCCATTTCATTAAGTAATAAAGCAGTTGTTGATGCGGGAAGGGTAACCTTGATACCTATAGGTTTCAATCTCGAATCCTATAAGTATATACTTACAAAACCCGAGTTTATAAGGGCATTTACAATTACTTTAAAAAGACTTGCTCTTGGCATAAGTATAAATATGCTGCTTACAATAATGACTGCATATCCCCTTTCAAAAGAGGTTAAAGCTTTTAAACACAGGACATTTATTGTATGGTATTTCATAATTACCATGCTTTTTGGTGGAGGGTTAATACCCTTTTATATGACAGTAAAAGCTACTAAATTGATGGATACGGTTTGGGCACTTGTAATACCTGGAGCAGTACCAATATATAATGTAGTACTTATGCTTAATTTTTTCAGAAGCTTGCCTAAAGAATTGGAAGAATCTGCTATGATAGATGGTGCAGGACATTGGACGATATTGTGGAAGATATATGTGCCGGTATCTACGGCTGGTATAGCGACAATTACCCTGTTTACGGCAGTAGGGCATTGGAATGCATGGTTTGACGGATTAATACTTATGAATAAACCGGAAAACTATCCTTTACAAAGTTATTTACAAACTGTAATATTGGGTCTTACAACTATGTTGGGTACTACTAGTATAGCTGAAGACTGGAAGGTGCTTCAGGTAATATCAGATAGAACTGTTAAATCTTCACAAATATTTCTAGGTGCACTTCCTATAATATTAGTATATCCCTTTCTCCAGAGGTACTTTATTAAGGGAATAGTATTAGGAAGTGTAAAACAATAACGGGTTTGCATATAGATAAGGTCTTACAGGAGGAAAGACATGCATCAAAGTACTCAACTTAAAAATAAGAAATGTTTTGTTAAAAAATTACTATGTGTTTTTATAACAGTTTGGGAACCTTATATATAATGACTATCATAAAAAGTATCCTTCAGAAAGGGCAGAAACAGCACAGAAATGGAATTCAATTATTAAGGAAACTGATGAGAAGTTTGGGTATGCTGCAGTATATGGTGGAAATGCCTATGTGTATGAACCTATAATATATCTTGGGAAGCCTTCACTATTACCACTTCCTTCCATGTTGCCTTCCATTTATGATACCTTTAAGAAAGTAGTTGACTCACTGGAATCAGCAAAAATTATTGCCATGGTAACAGAAGAAGTAGTTATGGCCGCCACTTTTCTTGTAGTGTTACCTTTGTTGATAGTATATTTATTTTTGCAAAGGCAGTTTGTTGAGGGAATTGAACGTACTGGGCTTGTGGAATAATGAGCTAAGTAAATTATATTAAACTTACAAAATATGATATTGGAGGGATCATATATGAAAATAGTTGTAGGCTCGTTACAGCAAGAAACAAATACTTTTAGCCCCATTAAAGCTAGCTGGAAAGACTTTGACTATGTTGCGGGTGAAAGGGTTTTAAGTAAAGTCGCTGTAACCGATGTTTTTAGAGAAGCGGGGGCAGAATTGATTCCAACTATATATGCAAATGCCGTACCTTCAGGTAGATTGGATAAGGAAAGCTTCAAAAAGCTTTGTAATGAATTGGTAGAGGGTATTCCTGCCGGAAAAGAGATTGACGGGATCTGGCTCTACCTCCATGGAGCTATGGAAGTAGAGGATATAGGTAGCGGCGAAGTAGCATTATTGTCAATAATACGTGAGAAAGTTGGTTATAAGGTTCCAATTGCCATAGCCCTTGATTTTCATGCCAATAATTCTGAAGAGATTGTAAAGTATGCCAACATAATATGCGGTTACAAAACAGCACCTCATACTGATATGGCAGAAACGCAGATAAGGGCTGCTCAATTATTGCTAAAATGTATTAGAGAAGAACTTCTACCTCAGCCTGTAATTGTAAGGATACCGCTTATGATTACAGGTGATATGGTAATTACAGAATGCGAACCGATGAAATCAATTATGGAGGAAGCAGAAAGAATTGAAGGCAAACAAGGTATACTTTCCGTATCGGTTTTCAATGGTCAAAACTGGGTAGATGCTCCTAATGTAGGGGCGAGTGTCATTGTTATTCCTGAAAGTGATAAAGATATGGCACTAAAAGAGGCAAAACGCCTGGGTAAGATGTTCTGGGATTGCAGAAAAGATTTCAGATTTCAGGTAGATGCAATGGAACCTGAAGAAGCAGTTGATAAGGCTCTTAAAGCATCTGAAAACCTTATTTTCATAACCGATTCGGGAGATAATACTACTGCAGGGGCTGCAGGTGATAACACTTATCTACTGAAAATACTTTTATCTAAAAATGCCCAAAATACACTTGTAGGCGGCATAACTGATAGTATAGCTGTTAAAGCATGTGAAAAACATAGAGTTGGCGACAGTATACAGCTTACTATTGGGGCTAGACTTGCCCCGGAGAAGAGTGAACCTGCCCAAATATGCGGCATATTAAAGAATAAAGGTAATATTCTGGGCTGGGATGGTGAAGATGGTGGTAAGGCAGTAGTATTGGGAGTCCGAGGAATAGATGTTATTATAACTGAAAATAGATGTGCATTAATTTCACCTGAAATTTTTAAATCTATAGGTATTGATGTGTTTAATTACAAAGTTGTTGTTGTAAAACTAGGATACCTATACCCCAAACTTGCCAAAATAGCTCAAATGGCAATTCTGGCACTGACACCGGGTGCGAGTTGTGAAGCCATTGAAAAACTCGAATTCCACAATATCAAAAGACCGGTATACCCACTTGATACTGATTTTGAGTGGATACCGTAAAAAATATGTAGAAATTTAAAAATATAATATGCAAACGTTATTAATCGGATGTGCAAAAATATTTGACATCAATATCAAGAATTGATAATATTATTTTAAATATAATGTCGTTTTAATATTGAAATTGTGGTAATGTAAACAAGATTGCTTTAAATTTAAATGGCAAAATATAACAAAATATATAACTTAATAAGAATACTGTAAACCTTTGTTTTAAAGGCAACTATATTTAATATAACTATCAAATAAAATATAGTTGTGCAAACGATAACATTATATTGGAGGAGAAGCAATGTCAGCCACTTTAAAGGATGTAGCAAAAAAATTAAATATTTCAGTTTCTACTGTTTCAAGGGTAGTAAATGATAAGAGTTATGTGAGCCCAAAGACAAGAGAAAAAGTTTTAAAAGCTCTAGAAGAGATGAATTATTCGCCCAACCAGGTAGCGAGAAGCTTAAAAAAGAAGTCTACAAATACTATAGGAATAGTTGTGCCTGATATTAGTGAAGTCTTTTTCGCCCATGTAATTAAAGGAATTGATGAAGTTCTCAGTAATAATGGGTATTCAATTATTTTATGTGATACCGGTGAAAAACCTGAAAAAGAAGAATTATATTTAAACTTACTTATAGAAAAGCAAATAGATGGGATTATACTGGCCACAGTAAGCAAAAAACATGTGACTCTTCAGAGAATAATTGATAAAGCTTTGCCTGTAATATTTATAGATAACCTTCCTAATTTAAAAAGAGGATATGATTCTGTCATGATTGACAATAGCAAGGCCAGCTATATTGCAGTAGAACATTTAATTAAACTGGGGCATAGAAACATAGGTATAATAACGGGTAAACAGGATGAAACCACAGGGTATGAGCGCTTACTGGGGTATAAAAAGGCTCTTCAGGATAACAATATTAAAGTTGATGAAAACTTGATTACTATTGGGGATTTTAAGGAGAAATCCGGCTATGAAAATATGAAAATCCTATTAGAAAGGAATAAGGATATTACAGCAGTTTATGTGGTGAGCAGTAAGATGACATATGGAGCAATAAAAGCAATAACCGAAAGAGGGTTAAAAATACCTAAAGACATTGCTCTGGTTGGTTTTGATGTACATGACCCATCAGGGCTGATTACTCCCAGTATTACTACTATGATTCAACCTGAAGAGCATATTGGCCAAGTAGCAGCAGAATTAATACTAAAGAGGTTAAAAGAGAATGGAGAAAGACATAACCAGAAAATAATTTTGGAACCTGAACTTTTAATAAGAGATTCCTGCGGAGGACTAAATGTAAATAAATGCAAATAGAAGATGAGATTTTAAGAAGTACCGAGGGCATAGTAGGGGGAAACCTTCCTTTATTACTATGCCCTTTTTAGCTACCACGAACTATTGAGCACTTACGTAAAGGAAGATGCAGCTTTATGTGAAGGAACATTTAAAGCAGGAGACTACATTTATTTTAATCCGGAATAATATTCATGTAAGGAATGCTCTAGACAATCTGACAACAATAATGTATAGTATTGCCCAGAAAGGAGTGTCTTTTTGTATGGATATCAAAAAATTTGAATCACCTGATTGCATATTCAGACCAGCACCTTTCTGGAGCTGGAATGACAAACTTGATAAAGGTGAACTTGAAAGGCAAATACAGGAGATGGCCGACAAAGGGTGGGGAGGATACTTTATGCACTCAAGGGTCGGCCTGGTTACAGGGTATCTGTCAACTGATTGGATGGACCTCGTCAAAGCATGTGCTGAAAAAGCCAGGGAAACCGGTACTTACGCCTGGCTCTATGATGAAGATAAGTGGCCTTCAGGTTTTGCGGGAGGAGAGGTCCCCAAAAATGAAAAATATAGAAGTCGTGCACTGGTGTTACTTAAAGATGACCAGATAACGGAAAATGACCAGGTATTGCAAAGGCATGAACATGATGGTGTAGTGTACAATATATGTAGAAGAATATCACCCCTTGGTAATGCCTGGTTTAATGGGATGTCATATGTTGACCTGATGAACCCTGAGGCGGTTGATGCATTTATTAAGTGTACACATGAAAGATATAAAGAATATTGTGGAGAATACTTCGGAAAGGAAATCCCGGGAATTTTTACCGATGAACCCTGTTATCTGATGTCCGGACATTATAATGTACCTGTAATGCCATGGTCTGATTACCTCCCGGAATTCTTCAATAAGCTTAAAGGTTACAATATTTTGTCACATCTTACGGAGTTGTTCTTTGAAACCGGGGATTATAAAAGGATACGGTTTGACTTTTTTGACAGCGCCACAAGGCTATTTATGGAAAACTTTACAAAGAGATATTATGATTGGTGTGAAAAAAACAATCTGATAATGACTGGGCATTTTATGGCGGAAGACAACCTTATTTCACAGCTCTCATGGATAGGTGCTGCAATGCCACATTACCAATATATGCACTGGCCAGGCATAGATAAACTTGGCAGGAATATAGAACAGGTAGTTACCGTAAAGCAGGTAACTTCGGTGGTAGACCAACTTGGAAAGGAACGGGCATTTTGTGAAGTTTTTGGGTGTGTAGGGCAACAAGTAAGTTTTTTCCATAGAAAGTGGATTGCAGACTGGCAAGCAGTTCTTGGTATAAGCTTTGTGAACCATCACCTTTCGCTTTATTCTATGCGTGGAGAGAGAAAGAGGGATTATCCTGCCAACCTTTACTATCAGCAGCCCTGGTGGAAAAACGAAAAGAATTTTGCCGACTATATTGGAAGGCTTTCATATACGGTATCCCAGGGTAAAAGAAAGGTCGATATACTTCTGTTACATCCAATAGCCAGTGCATGGAGTACATATTCACCTATTAAAACCGATAGTTCAATAAAATTTATGCAGGGTGGCGCAGATAATTTTGACAGGCTGGCAAAAGAGCTTATTGCAAACAAACTTGACTTCCATTTTGGGGATGAAATCATAATGGAGAAACATTGCAGGGTTTACAATGGTAAAATTGAGGTAGGACAGCATAGTTATTCGTGTGTCGTTGTTCCTCCAATGATAACATTAAGGAAAAACACCCTAAAACTTATAAGTGAATTTGCCAACTATGGAAATTTAATTATGATGAAACCTGGCCCGGAAAGAATTGATGGAATAGAAACCGAAATACAGTGGCCACAAAGTATTAGATGGGCAAGTTCAATCGAGGAAGTGCTAAATATCTTGGATTCTTTATACCCGGATAGAATAAGTATAACTGACAGGCTTTCCGGCAGTCCGGCAAAAAAAATCATATTGCAGCAAAGAGCGCTTGAAAACGGTGAAATGTTGTTATTTGCAAATACTGATGAAAAGAGGGACATTTCAGCGGAAATCCGGATTCCCGGGGAACATGAACTAACCGCTGCCGATATTTGCAGCGGAAAGCTGTATAAAATTCCCTACAGGCTGGAAAACGGCTGCACAATACTGGAAGTTAAATTTTATCCTGCAGGGTCACTTTTACTTTTTATGGATATGAAAGTACAGGATGCCAATCCTTCTCCGACAGTGCTGGATTCGGGTATTGAATTTTTTACACTGGGTGATTCGTCATTAATTATTGAAAACTGGAGTACTCATATCCTTGAAGAAAATGTACTCCCGCTTAATGATGTCACATTATATTTAAACGGTAAAAAAGTAGCGGACAGACAACCGCTGGCTATGGTATGGCACAACTTATTCTATAAGGCTGAAGATGGAACACCGTTCAGTGCCGAATACAATTTTAAAGTAATCAACATACCCGAGGGAGAGGTTTTCGCTGCAATAGAAAATGCAGAAAATCTAGACTGTATTACTATAAATGGTAACCGGGTGAAACCGATGAAAACACCTGGGGAAATGGGAAGGTTTGATGTTAACAAGAACTGGAAAGATATAAGTTTTACAAAAGTTTCTCTGACGGGATTCATCAAGCAAGGTATCAATACTTTAAAGATAGAGGGTAAAAAGATTAATAATATAACAGGTCCTGGAACTCACATAGGGGTTAAGGACTTTAAAAACCATAATGCTACTGAAGTCGAAACCGTATATATTGTTGGGAAGTTTTCAGTAGTAGATGAAAACAGGACGGTGTTCAGTATTGATGGAAGTATATTCGAACCTGATCACAAGGACATTACATCTTCAGGATATCCATTTTATGCCGGAAGTATTACACTTACAGCATCTGTAAATCTCGAAAATACAGGCAAAAAGGTATATCTTAGACTAAACAATATAAATGCTGCAAGTGCGAGTGTCAACGTCAACGGAAGGAATATTGGCCTTAAGTACTGGGAACCCTTCATATATGACATAACAGATGCCGTTGTTAAGGGAAGCAATGAAATAGAAGTAACTCTTGATACTACACTATTTAACCTCATGGGCCCGAATAGGATAAAGGATATTGTTGAAAAAGAATATGTTGGTCCTCACACATTTATTGCTTTTGATCAATATAAGGAAAAGTATGAATTGCTTCCGTTCGGTATGGGAAATGCAAGCATTTATGTGATATAGCAATGATTCCGGATTTGGGAGGGTGTTTTATAACATCCACAGATGTAATAGAGGTGGTTTTAATTGTCTAAAGGTTTTAAAGTCGGTAATCTTACTTGTAACTATCTGAAAAATCCAGTTGGAATAGATTCCAAACCTCGTTTTTCGTGGAAACTTTACTCAGCAGTCCGCGGGCAACGCCAAACTGCATATCGACTGCTTGTTTCAAGCTCCAAAGAGAATTTTGATTGCGGCATTTATGATGCATGGGATAGTGGAAAGATTGCGTCATCAGACAGCGTACATATCGTCTACGCCGGAAAAACTCTATTGCCGCGTACACGCTACTGGTGGAAGGTTGTGGCGTATGATATGGAAGATATGCCTTTTGAAAGTGAAGCTGCATTCTTTGAAACCGGCAAAATGAATGAGAAATGGAATGCAAACTGGATTACAGCAAATTATATAAGAAATGAGTCTACTGCTTTTATTGCCCCATTTCTCCGCACTTCCTTCGAGCTTCATTGTACTCCTGTAGAGGCAAGGCTATATATCTGCGGACTGGGATATTTTTATGCCTATATCAACGGTGTAAAACCTTCGGATGATGTGCTTTCTACTGCTTTTACCCGGTTTGATAGCACTGTTCTGTACCTCACATATGATGTCACGGAACTGCTAAAACCCGGCAAGAATGCTCTTGGTGTAATTTTAGGCAATGGCTGGTATAATTGTTTTACTGAAGACCCATGGAATACACGCCAGGCAACATGGAGACATTGGCCAAAAGTTATTGCAGAGCTACACATAAAACTTTCCGATGGCAGCGAGACCGTTATAATCACTAATCAGTCATGGAAGTCTGCACAGAGCCCTATTATTTTTAACGGTATAAGAAACGGGGAATTTTATGATGCGCGTCTTGAAATACCGGGCTGGAATACTCCCGAGTTTGATGATTCAAAATGGGAAACTGCAAAAATAATTCGTCCACCTGGTGGGGTACTGCGTGCTTTTGAGCTTCAGCCCATAAGAATAACCCGTGAATTTCCGGCTGTGAAGAAATGGCGATCACCTTCAGGTACATGGATATTTGATATGGGACAGAACTTTTCCGGTGTTGCAAGAATCAAAGTAGAGGGGAAAGCAGGCACAGAAGTGGTAATTAAGTATTCCGATATGCTCAAAGAAGACAATCTTAGCTTAAACCAGGTTCCGATTGCCGGCTTTGTAAAAAGTGGCGAGTTTCAGACTGACAAATATATAAAAAAGAGCGATGAGGTTGAAATATGGCAGCCGGTTTTTGTGTATCACGGATTCCAGTACATAGAGCTTTCCGGACTTGATTACGAGCCTGGTCTGGATGCTGTGACTGGCCTTGTCATGCATACTGATTTTGAAGAAAGAGGGCATTTTAGGTGTTCTGACGAACTTCTGAATACTGTCCAAAAGCTTTGTTATTGGTCGACGGTTTCAAACTATCACAGCATACCCACTGACTGCCCCCATAGAGAAAAGAATGGCTGGACAGGCGATTGGGTTCTTATGCAACACTTTATCTTCCAGTATACTACAATGGTAAGATAAAGGAAAACGGGGGCAGTATTGAAGGAGTATTCGGCATTAATATGGACATAAAAGGAAACAACCTTGTTTTAACTTTGGTTTCAGGCAAATATAAATTTGAAATTTGCAGGAGCACAGAATAATTTGTGCTACCTGCTCTTTTGATAATTTTTTATTTAAGATTAATTTTATTTAACGTTAAACAGCACCAGGAATCAGGGAGGGGATTATGTGAAAAAATTCCTGTTAATAAGACAAGGTCTAAATAAATCGACTGTTTGAGTAAAATAATTACATTGATACCAAGGATATCACGATGGAATTGGCCTTGAGGAGGTACCTTTTATGGCATCTTCTAAAGGCCAAATTTATATATAAAACATAAGGACACATTTTCCGTATAAAACTTAGACTTGACTATTATAAAAGGTCTATAAAAATTATAAAGGAAATTTCAAAATTTATTAGTTTTTGGAAGGAATGATAAAACAAATGAAATCATATACTCAACTTTACAAAAAACTGCCCATAGATTTTTTGGAGCATATCTCGACTCAATACAGTCCGAATGAGCTTGAAAGGATTTATTCAGGATTTATGTCTGCAAGGCCAGTGACGCTTAGGGTGAACAGGTTGAAGACTGACATACGCAGTGTGATGAATATCTTCAGGAAAGATAATATAAAATTCGAGAGAGTACTCTGGTATGAAGATGCCTTGATCATAAGAAATAAAAAGGAAAAAGACATTGAATTGCATGGACTTTTCGTGGATGGTAAGATATACCTGCAGAGTTTGTCTAGTATGATTCCTCCTCTTATTATCCAGCCGCAAAAAGGGTGGAAGATACTTGACCTAACAGCGGCACCCGGAAGTAAAACTACACAGCTTGCATCAATCATGGGAAATGATGGGTTTATATTGGCCAACGAATTGAATCCTATCAGGGCTGAAAGGCTTAAGTTCAATATAGAACGGCAAGGAGCAAATATTGTGGAGGTAAGGGTAGGAGACGGGAAAAGGTTAGAGAATAACTGGAATGAATACTTCGATGCAGTTTTACTTGATGCTCCTTGCAGCGGTACAGGTCTTTTTTCCATAAGCAGTCCTCAGAGCTATCGAGGGTGGACAATTAGAAACATGCTGCGCTGTTCAAAAGAACAAAAGAAGTTGTTGGAAACAGCAATTCGCGTATTGAAGACGGGAGGTGTACTTGTATATTCTACTTGCAGTATTATGAAAGAAGAAAACGAGGACAATGTAGCATGGATGCTGGAAAATTTCCGTGGTCGGATTGAGGCGGAAAAGATAAATCTAAACCTTACGGGATTAGGTGTAGATGTGAAGAGGGTTGATATCGCGGGTTCTAGTGATAATATAATACTTATTTTACCGACAGCTCTTTATGAAGGATTCTTTATAAGCAAGTTTAGAAAAATTGAATAATTAAGAGACATGAATAATTAAGGGCCTCTTCATAAAATTTTTTATACAGCAATAGAGCATATTTTAAAAAAGGGCTGGTTTTTTTAAGAGCAGCATGTTATAATAAAAATATGGAAACAGGTGTATATAGCAAGGATAAGAAAATT
>JABUEW010000043.1 GCA_013314855.1 Bacillota bacterium
TCTACATTAATTTCTATAGACCAGTAAAGTAAGCACAATTTTATTTTCCAATCTCGTATTTTTTTCATTACTTGTCCCTGAAGTTTATCTTGTCTAAACTACTGCAAATTAGCTTGTCTCACAACATGATTGTACCGCCCTCGTTGGAGAGGTCGCCGTCGATAGCCGTGTCCCATGCCACAGCCTCGCCGTCTTTGGTGGCTGACCACACGATGTCGAGATTTCCAAGCCCGGTGGTGGACACCTCGATAGAAACTGTTTTATCCGTGTGGGTGTGCTGCGGCAGCTCAAAGGCTATGCCCACCACCGGATAGACCGTGATATGCTGTGAGCAGCTTGTCGTTTTGCCATCGTAATTGGTGGCGGAGGCGGTCAATGTATAGCTGCCGCTTTCCTTGAATACAATGGTGCCGCCCTCTTTATCCAGGGAACCGGACACGGCTTCCGCAAGGTCAAGGGGCTGCGCGCTGCCGTCCGCGGCTTCTTTTGCGAGCGACCAAGCGAGCGTCTTGGCGTATTTAAGGACAGGCGTTACGGTGATGCTTGTATCGGTGTGCGCCGCGGCAGGCAGTTCAAATGCAACCTGTGCCCTGGGATAGCTGGCGGGGCCTCCGCCCGAACTGCCGGAGGGCGGTTTCTTTTCGCCCTCCTTTTCTGCCTCTTTTCTGATTTTTTCCAGTACTTCATCCTGCCGCACAAGCAATGTGAAGGCTTCGGCTCTTGTGGTTTTGCCCTCCGGACGGATGGTGTTGTCGGGATAGCCTTTGACCAGATCGTACCGGATTGCGATGTTGACATAGCCTTTGTCGGAGTTTTTGATGGCCTTGTCGTCCGCAAAGCCGGTGTTGTCCGTGGTCTGTTTTGCTTCTTCCCCCTTGCCGATTGCCCGCACCAGCATCCGGATGATTTCAATGCGGGTAATCGGTTCATCGGGTTTTAAGCCGCCGCCATAATCCGCCGGGTCGAGGATGCCCCGGTCTACAAGGGCCTCGATGTTTTTCTCCGACCAGTGGCCGGCAATGTCGTCAAAGGTGGGCGGTTCTCTCCCCGCTGCTGCCGTGTCCACCTTGTGATTCCTGGCCAGCAGGGCGATAAATTCACCTCTGGTGATGGTGGCGTCCGGCCTGACCGTTCCGTCAGGGTAGCCCTTGATCACGCCTTTTTCCGCAAGCTCGATGATGGTCTGTTCCGCCCAATGTCCCTTGATGTCGGGGAACAGGACCGCCGCGGCGTATGCGCTGCCGCAGAGCAGCAAGGACAGAACAAGGGCAAGGACGCAGATTCTCCTGCCTTTCTGTTTCATGTGGTTTTCAATCCTTTCTGTTCGTTTTTTTTATGGATTCAAAAAGCCGGGGTCTCGCTTCGGGTCCCCCGGCTCCGTTCCATGCTTGCAACACTCCATTGTCTTTACAGGTTCATGCTCATGCCGCCCCGCGCTTGCTCTTTGCGGAATGCCTCGATGGTTTCCGGTAATGGATGGATGACCTCGCCCCGCACCATCTCGAACACACAGAAGCCGTCGCGGTCGCAGATCATCACCCGGTGCTGGTACTCCTTTTGCATCTCGATGTAGTCCTTGACCTCCTTTTCGCTGCAGAGCCACACGCCCGAGGCGTATCTGCCGTCCGGCAGAAAGCTGTACCCGCTGTACCTCGGCTCATGCTCCCGCGGGTCGAGAGCACCTCTTGGCCGGATTTGCGAAAGGTGCAGCCTGGCGGAGTCGGGCAAAAGCTCCGGCTTCAGGATGCCAAGGACGTCGCCGCGGTTCCACCGCGCACGCTCGCCGTCGGCCAGGGAAACCGTGAAGATGGAACGACCAATGGGGTTGGGGTTGCTGCCGTTGCCACCTTCGCAAAAGTACAGTTGATGCGCACCATCCCGGCGCTCCGGCGGCAGGGAGGACGGCTTCAATACGACGACCTTGCCCGCGATGGACATGGCATACCCGGTTTCGATGCAGTCCTCCTGGGTGAATGCGTTTTTAACCGTCATGTGAAAGCCTCCTTACTCTTTGCTGTTTTCTTCAAGGAGGGCGATGAGCCGCGCCGCGAGGGAGAGGAGGGTTTGCTTTTCCATGGTCCTGACGGCGGAGAACACATACGCCTCCACCGCCTGCGGGGACTGGTCGCCCACCTCGATGAGGTCAACCTTTTGGGCGGTGACGACCCCTTTTTGCACCGCCAGCTTTATAATGTCGCCGTGCTGCATCCCTGCGGCGGCGCGGAGCTGCCTGGGGATCAGGACGCGGCCTTTGTCGTCCAGCACCTTGTAAATACCTTTACCGGACATCCGAAACACCTCCGCTTCTCATGACTTCCCGGACGGTGTCGGGATGGATGCCGAGATCATCGAACAGCTCCCGCAGCTCATCGGGCAGGCTATCCAGCAGATCGGCCTGCAAAATGACGACCGTGCCCCTGGCGCAGACGATCTCCAGGTCGCTGTCCAAGGGAATCTCCGCCGCCTCCAGCAGTTCATGGGGCAGGGTGAGTTCCGCGTCCTCATCGTCCTTGAGAGCGGCGACGCCGTGCGGTGTCAAGACAAATTCTTTATAGGTGTTGTGGATGGAATCTGTGGAGCTGCTGATGTAGGCGAGCTTCACCGTGTCGCCGGGGACCAGTCCCATGTCCTTCAGGAGCTGGGCGGGGACAGTGAGCTGGCCCTGTCCGTCCACAACACTTTGCATTTCAATCATTTTCATAAACTGTTTCCTCCTTGGCGCCCCATCACTGGGGCGTATTCAATTTTTTTCGCATGGTCTTTTTCAGACCGCTATTCCGTGTCGTATAAGTCGTCCATCAGATCAAACAATCCTATCTGCGTGGGGATGTCCCGCATGCGCTCCGAGGTGTCGTAGTTGGAGATGAGTACTTCGGGGAATTCACAGCCGTTGTCATACCTTTGGGCCAGGTTGTTGATGCGGCTGACGGCTTCGATTTGATAGTCCTTGTACAGTTCCCGGATGTATTCGCAGTCGTTGTAGGACACCAGCCATTTGCCCTGGCAGCCGGCCAGCGTGTCCCGCAGCCTCGCGTGATCCTCCCTGCGGAATTCCACTGCGTAGTGACCTTCTGTTTCGAAGTACGGCGGGTCACAATAAAAAAAGGCGTTGTCCCTGTCGTACTGACGGATCAACGCCTCGAAGTCCTTGTTCTCGATCACCGTGTCTTTGAGCCTGCGGCTCCCCGACCAGATGAGGTGGAAGGTTTTGCGGATGTCGAAGGGCTGGCAGCCATAGGAAGTGCAGCCGCTGCCGTAGCTGTAGCGGATGAGCTTGAAGAAAGCGGCGGCCCGCTTGACGTCATTCATGACGGCGTTCTCCATGAGGATGGCCTTGATTTCCTCGAACTGCGGCCCGCTCAAGTTTTGCTGGGCCAGCTCCAGTTCCTCCCGCAGGTATTCGCTGGTGAATTCCTCCTTTTCAAGATATTTTTTCAGGACGTTGAATTCGTCCCTGCCGTTTAAGGGCAGGAAGTTCAACTCCTTGAGCAGGGCGAAAGGGCGCTCCTTGACGCAGCGGAACAGGTTGGCAAGGTCGGCGTTGAAGTCGTTGTAGACCTCCATGTCGGCACCGGGCGGCTTTCCGAACAGCACCCAGCCACCGCCGCCGAAGACCTCAACGTACCGTCCAAACTCCTTGGGCATCCGCTGGTAGATAAGGGAGCGCAAGGCCTTTTTCCCGCCGACCCAACTGATGATGCTGTTCAATCATCCATCACCTCCCCGGCCTGCCGGCCCGGTCCATCTCGGTGCGCAGGCAGGTTCCGTCCGTGTCCCAGCAGATAAAACCGACGCCGGGATAAGGACAGCCTTTGCACCGGTTTAAGTCTTTGGGAAGGGGGACGGTATAGATTTTTCTTGGCGGCCCGTGGTCGCTGTTTTCTTTTTTCTGCTGTGGTTTTACATCTGTGTCCAAGGTTTTAGTCTCCTTTCCGGCAACAAAATAAGACGCCGCCTTTTCAGGTAGCGCCTTATGCTCATTTGCCTTTTCGATATATGTATAGGCGGCATGTCTTTCTACACACCGCCCATCTTAGGAATTTCATCCGGCTCATCTTCCACATATTCATATTCGCCGGTGCTTTCATTGTAGATATATCCTGCTTCGGCAAGGTCTATATCGAGTATGCTTGCCGCCAGTTCAAGGGCTTCGGCAGAACCGCCCGCCGGGATATAACAGCTTAAGGTTTTGCCGCTTTTATACTCTGCCTTGCCGGTGTTATGCCCAAAGTCCTCGTCCGCCCATTTGTAGTCGAAACGGATATCCGGAAACATAGAGGACAGCTTTTTCATCAGATCGCTAACGCTGCTCCATGCGGTTAAGAATTTTACCGTGCTGCCGTCAAAATTGTCTGCGGTATGTTCGTCATAGCCATAGCTATTCCATTTCGTTCCCCAGTTTTTTATGCTCCAGTCATACCAGCAGTTTTCAGCACCGTACTTTTCAATCTCCTCCCTGCCCAGATTCCCCCTGTAGATATGTTCCGGCATCGGTACAATTTTATTGAAATCAATGCTGCCGGCTCCAATCTCATCGTTCTTAATGGCTTCAAACATTGCCCTGACCTTTTCCTTATCACCATATGCGGTAAGTATGTTTGTGATATGATTGGGCATGTTACATTCCTCCCATCGTCTGTTCGTTGAAGTTTTGTTCGTTTTCCTGTTTCAGTTCCCGCTCCGGTTTGATGAAGAAATGATCACTGTTCCAGAAGCTGACGAAGATTTCACCGTCATCCGTTTTGATGGGACGCTGCTCGAACCCCTCGCCCCAGCCGTCAGACATTTGACCAACGGCAAAATCGAGCAGTTTGTCTGTTTCCGCTTCGGTCAGCTCACCATAAACCTCTGCCACCATTACGCCCCACAGCTTGCCGTTCCATTCTTCAACTGTCGGGTGGAGGCTATAGATTTTTTCAGATAGTGCCTGGTCATCGTAGAAGTAAACCATCAGACCACGGTCACCTTCGCTGGGCAGCTTTTCTTTTTCGATAGCGGAAAGGATTTCATCCATGTAATATACCGCCTCTGATGGAGATAATTCTTCAGGCAGATCACCTGCGCCGCACTCGCCGTATTCATGAGAAGGGTATGTTGTAATCGACAGTGGACTGAAAAACTTGACGGTTTGCTTGATGTTTGACATTTGATTTCCTCCAATCGTTTAAATTTTTTATCTAAAAAAGGGCACAAAAAAAGCGGATGCATTTTCATTTGAAAACACATCCGCTCATTTTATTGAAAATCCTTATTCAGCTGTATACGAGGGTTCAATTCTCTCCAGATTGCCAAAAAAGCCCAATGTCATCTCTGATTTTGAAGTGTAAAAAATGGGGGTCTTTACCTCCATAAAAGCCTTATGCCATGCGGGTTTAGCCGCATGGCATCTTTATTTACCTAAAAAGATGGTGGAGCCGATGGGAGTCGAACCCACGACTTCAACACTGCCAGTGTTGCACTCTCCCTCTGAGTTACGGCCCCGTTATACCTTATTATATTAACCCGTTTTAAGTAGGTTTGCAATAATCGTTGTAGTAAATATTTTATGGGTAGTGTTACCGTCTAAAGTGTTCTCCCAGACTGATTATCTGGCTAATATTATATTAATATATTTCTTTATACTTTGCAAGCCATATTTTTAAATAATATTTTTAAGTCACATAAATCCTTTCAGTACTGTAATTTATCAGCACGACCCTTCCATCATTTTCTATAAAACCGACTATATCCTCCAGCATGCTGTCAACATGGGCCGCTTCGTTTGATACACAAGCTATCCCCAATACTGCACTTTTCCAGGTATCATTCATACCAACTTCAGCAATTGAGGCATTAAACCTTGCCTTAACCCTGCCAATTATACTTTTGACAACGCTTCTTTTGTCTTTTAATGAAAAAGCACCATATATAGATAGAGTTATTTTGCATACCCCAATAACCATTGTTTCATCCACCGTGTAATAATGTAAAATTAATACATTCAATACATTCTACATAAAACATCAAATTCCTTCTCATAAGTTAAAATCTTTTTATTCTCTTTTGACATATTTAAAGCATTCTTGTTTTAAAGAGCGCCCAGTTTAAAAGAGCGCATTTTATTTTTATGAAGAAAATGCGCCCGTTTAAAATCCCCAATTGATATATTCCCGTATAAGTGTTATACTTATTTTTAGTCGACAGGTGACAGGTGTTGGTTTTTAAGTATATATTACACAGTACGTTTTTTAGGTAATAAACATTTTTGATAAATTACATATTTCGGGGAGTGTGTTATTTAATGGTAAAAATTGCACCATCCATACTGGCATCAGATTTTTCAAGATTGAGTGAAGAGATAAAAAAGGTAGAAGAAGCAGGCGCAGACTTAATACATATAGATGTAATGGACGGGCACTTTGTCCCCAATATTACTATAGGCCCTCCCGTTATTAAGTGCCTAAGGCCAGTTACCCGGCTTCCCCTTGATGTTCACCTGATGATCTCCGAGCCGGATAAATATATTGACGATTTTGCCGAAGCCGGTGCCGACATAATATGTGTCCACGTCGAATGCTGCTGGCATTTGAACCGTACCGTTCAAAAAATAAAACAAAAAGGAATAAAAGCCGCAGTAGCATTAAACCCTGCAACATCCCTTACAACAATAGACTGGATACTGGGAGATGTGGATATGGTGCTTTTAATGACCGTAAACCCGGGTTTCGGCGGTCAAACCTATATAGAGTCTGTAACTGAAAAGATAAGGCATTTAAGAAAATTAGTAACAGACAAAAATCTAAATACAGATATCGAAGTAGATGGAGGAATTGATTTGAGCAATATTTATACGGTTACAGAAGCAGGAGCAAATGTTATTGTCGCAGGTTCAACAATATATAAGGCGCAGGATACAAAAAAAATTATCAGGAATTTAAAAGAATTAGCTTATCTTTATTAAGTTAGATGAATTAAATTAATTTTAAATACAGTATTAATGTTATGGGTGTTTTTATGAACGGATTGATTGTCTGCAAAGGAGAAATAAGGGACTACTCTTTCTATAAAAAGTATTTTGATAAGGCTGACCTGATAATATGTGTTGATGGTGGAGCATACCATATGTTAATGTTTGGTATTAACCCCCATGTTTTAATGGGAGATTTTGATTCCATAGCAATGGATGAATATAATCATTTTCTAAATTTGGGGGTGAAAATAAAGAGATTTCCCGTGGAAAAAGACGAGACAGATACCGAACTGGCAGTTGAATATGCTATTGACGCCGGGTGCAGGGAAATAACCTTAATTGGGGCTATAGGCTCAAGATTTGACCATACTCTTTCAAATATATTTCTTTTAAAAAAAATGATTGAAAGAGAAGTAAGAGGCTGGATTGTTAATGAAAATAATCAGATAACCCTTATTAGAGACTATATCATACTTGAAAAAGAAAATGATGAAAAAGTTTCACTAATACCTCTTTCTGAAAAAGTAGAAGGCATTACTACAAAAGGACTATATTACCCCCTTAATAATGAAACTTTGGAAGTAGGACCGACAAGAGGCGTAAGCAATGAATTTACCGGTGCCACTGCCGAAGTTACAATAAAAAGGGGACTTTTACTTGTTATAAAAAGCAAGGATTAACATTATTTAAATGAAATTCAAGTTAAATCTCTCCCTGTAAATTAAACCCCTATCTATAACTCCTAAAACCATTATCTACCAAAATTAATATCTATTCATTTAAATTCCTTTGCCAGTGCTTCGAATGCAGGCAGGGAATTTTCTATTGTTTCAATACTTATGCAGTAGGACAACCTGAAATAGCCCGCGCATCCGAAACCTGTGCCCGGAACTATGAGGAGGTTATATTTTAACGCTCTTTTGGCAAACTCAATATCGTCGTCTATTAATGCTTTTGGGAATAAGTAAAAAGCGCCCTGGGGTTTGATACATGAGAATCCAAGTCCAATAAGATGATTATAGAGGATATCCCGCCTTTTTTTATAGAATTCCACATCTACTGCCTCATCCATGGAATGAGCTACAACCTTCTGAAAAAGGGCAGGGGCGTTGACAAACCCAAGGGTACGGTTAGAAAAAACAAGTCCGTCAATAAGCAAATTAACATTATCTATTTTATCACTTACAGCTATATAACCAATACGCTCACCGGGGAGGGCAAGGGATTTACTGAAGGAATTTACAGTGATTGAGTTTTTAAATATTCTGAGAATGCTAGGTACTTTGACATTGTCATAAACAATTTTATCGTAAGGCTCATCTGCTATAACAAAAATTTGCGAATTAAACTCCTTCTCTTTTGAACTGATTATATCTGCCATTTTTGAAAGAACTTCCCCGCTGTAAACGACACCTGTCGGGTTGTTGGGAGAATTTACTATAATTGCCTTCGTTAATGGGCTGATATGCCTTTCTAAAAGCCCTAAATCCGGCTGGAATGTATCCTTGTTAGTGGGGACTATAACAGGTTTTCCCCCATGATTATCTATGTAAAACAGGTATTCCACAAAGTAAGGAGAAAAAACAATTACTTCTTCACCCGGATTTAAAAGAGTTTTTAAGACTACATTTAAACCGCCTGCAGCGCCACATGTCATAATAATGTTGTCCGGCCTTAATTGCACACCTTTTTCCTTTTGCAAATAATCTGCAACTTTTGCCCTTACATCATTATAGCCTGCATTACTCATATAACGGTGAATACCGGTTTTATTGCTTAAAACAACGGCTTTTAGGCTTTCTTTCACTGAAATAGGAGGTTCTATTTCAGGATTACCTAAACTGAAATCATAAACTTTATCAGCACCGTAGATTTTACGGAGTTTTTCCCCTTCCTCAAACATAGCCCTTATCCAGGAAGACTTGCCAAGATTTTCAGCAATTTTTTTAGATATCATTCTTATCCACCACTCCTTCATACCTATTGACATTACTGATATTTATAATATACTAATTACTTCCCAACTTGCAACCTTTTAACTAAATTTTCATCAGGTGTGACAAATATGGTTTTAAAATTCTCATAAATAACCATACCGGGCTTTGCACCACTGTATTTCTTTACATATTTTACCAGGGTATAATCAACAGGCACGTTAGAAGATCGGGAAGCTTTACTGTGCCATGCAGCAATGCTTGCAGCCTCTGCCAGGGTAGACTCAGGGATCTCATTTTTATGGCATTTGATTATCGTATGGGAACTGGGTATGTTCTTCACATGCAGCCACATGTCTTTTGAACCTGCAAATTTGCATGTAAGAAAATCGTTCTGCTTGTTATTTTTGCCCACATATATATCAAAGCCGTCAGAAGATTTGAAGTGAAGGGGTTTAGATACTCCTACTGCTTTTTTTTGCCTTGAAATCGGCTTTTTTGATTTTACAGTAATGTAACCCTGTTCTATCAATTCTTCTTTTATCTCTTCAACCTCCGTTAAAGAGGTGCAATTGTCTAAAAGATGCAAAACACTTTCAAGATACTGAAGCTCTTCCATAGTCTCCTCGATCTGCTTTGATGTATTATAATAAGTACTTTTGGCCTTGTTATACCGTTTGAAGTAAATTTGCGCATTTTCCTGGGGCGTTTTGTTCTCATCAAGCTCAATATCGACATACTCATTATCCGGGCTGTAATAGTTGGGCAAAGATACCTTTTTTGAATTAAGCGGTATAGAATGTATAAAAGCTGTAATAAGTTCACCGTATAATTTCAATTTTTCCCTGTTGGCAACATCCCTTAAGGTATCTTGTTGAATGGCAAGTTTTTTTCGGCACCTTTCTAAATTTACATCAATTATTTTTGCCAGACTGCTTTTTTTCTGCCTGAGCCTTTCTGAAAAATCTCTATCCGAATAAAACTTATCCAGGACAAAACTTATAGAATTAAAATATTTAACATTTGAATATTGCCTTATAGGTAAACAGTGAAAATCAAGGGGGTTTTGGTCTTTACCGCTTCCCAAGTCAATAATCTGCTTATATACAATACATGGCTTATAGTCTTTATTTTTTATCATATTAACTACTTCATAAACTGCATTTTTTAAATTAGCTGCCAGTGTTTTGTCTTTTGCAACACTAGTTGCATCAGTCTTTTCATCAACACCTGCAATAAAACAAATTTCTCTGCATAAAAAAGGGCTAAAACCCTTTATGCTGTTTAATAAATACTTTTCGATACTTAAATTACCGGTTGATGCAGCATTTTCAATGAGGTTATCAATATCAAGGACAAGCGGGCTTGCTTTGTTCTGAGAAGGCGGCAAGACATATTCCCTTGCAGGCATTACTTCTCTCACCCTGCTAATCTCCTTGTCTACATGCTTAATAGAATCAATAATCTTGTCGTTTTCATTAACTAATATTATATTGCTGTGTCGTCCCATAATTTCTATTATTAACTTTTTTACCGATATAATTCCAAGCTCATTTACCGACTCTATATTAATGGTAAATATCCTCTCAAAATCGTTAAGCTCAACACCCAATATTTTTCCCCCGGATAAATGCTTCCTTAAAAGCATGCAGAAAACCGGTGGATTAGAAGGATTTTCCTTTGAGATATCAGTTAAATGAATTCTGGGGTAACTGGGGTTTGCGCTAAGCAAAAGTTTGAAGTTAGTCCCTCTAGACCATACATGTAAATATATTTCTTCTCTTTCAGGCTGAAATATCTTTACAACTCTGCCGCCTGCAAGCTTATCATTCAGCTCAAACGCTATGCAATTTGCAACTACTCCGTCCAATGGCACTCTGAACGCACTCCTCCTCTGTTTCCCGGTAAATTCTCTCCGCTTAAGAAACTAAAATGTCTTCTTATTTTTTAGCAGGTTATATAATTGAATGTATCTCTGGTATCTCCCATAGTTTATGTTGCCTGAATCAACCTCTTCCTTCACCCTGCACTCCGGTTCTGCTATATGGTTGCAACTTCTGAATTTGCATTTGCCAATATATTCACCTAATTCAGGATAATAATATTGAAGCTCTTCAGGTTCAATTTCAATCAACTCAAAGGAGCTAAAACCGGGAGTGTCTGCAACATATCCTCCAAAGCTTAATTGAAAAAGCTCTGCATGCCTTGTGGTATGCCTTCCTCTTTTTATCTTTTCGCTGATTCCCCCGGTTTCCATAACCCAGGATCCTGCTATTTTATTTAAAATGGTAGACTTGCCTACTCCCGACTGTCCTGCTAATACAGTTATCCTATTAAATAATTTCTCTTTAAAAGACTCAACTCCTATACCTGTTTTGGAACTCATGGCTATTATCGAATAGCCTGTTTTGCTATAGGCTTCCATTATTTTTTTATATTCTTCCCCAGTATCCAGATCAATTTTGTTAATGCAAATAAATGGGCATATTCCTTTCTTCCCAGCAGTAACAAGAAGTTTATCCAGAAGCACAAAATCCGGGTCGGGTTCCTTTGCAGCAATGATAATTGCCAATTGGTCAACATTGGCAATGGCAGGCCTTATTAATTGAGATTCCCTCGGATAAACACTTTCAATAAAACCTGTACCTTCATCTTCGTCAATAACTGAAAATAAAACCTTATCCCCTGGTAAGGGAGTCAAACATTCTTTTCTAAATACTCCTCTGGCTCTACATTCATATATTTTATTGTTTTGAGCCTTTACATAGTAAAAACCCCCAACTCCTTTAACAATTATGCCTGTTAGTGAATCTATAAACACAATCCCCCTCTATTCCAGAATACCTTAAACATTATGGCAATGCAGCCCAATCAAGGTTAATCTCCATTCTTAATACATCATTTAAAAGTACTCTGACCTTTGTAGTACCGTTTTCCGGCACTGGTATACCTTCTATATTTATCGGAAAATCAGATTTATCGACATCTCTTTCATATATAATTCTGGTTTCATTTGTATCTGAAGTAGTAATTTGGACCACTGTTTTTATTTTTTCTTCATATATTTCAGGATTATTCAGTTTAATGGGAATATTAACATACTTAACCTGTTCAAAATACATATCCACTGCTGTTTCTTCATCCACAGTTTCATTTGCAGCAGGTTCCTGTTTAATTATCTTTGCATTGCCGGGGCTTCTGTCTTCCGGATACAATTTACCCACCCTCAAGTTATGTTCAGATAAAATTGCCTGTGCCTCAGAGTATGTCTTGCCTATCAGGTCAGGCACAGTTGTTTGTTTTATTTTAGGCCCCAGGCTTTTATAAATAATTACTTCGGTCTCAGGTTTAACTTTTTCATTGGCAGCAGGATAGGTGCCTATAACATGGCCGGCAGGAAATATATCACTGTATTCATCTACCACTCTAGGTTTTGATTTTAATATCTGTTGCAATGTCACTTCCGCTTCTATAACCGACTTTCCCGAAAGGTCCGGTATTTTCACCAGTTCACGACCTTTGCTTATTTTAAACTCAATTGAACTATATCCGGACATTTTAAATTCTGATCCCGGTTCTACGCTCTGGGAAATAATAATATCCTTTTCAACTGTGTCATCATATACCCAGTTTTCTATAACATCAATATTCGCATTTCTCAGCTCATCAACAACTTCGTAGAAATTTTTGCCTACATAGTTCTTGACGACAAATTTCTTTGCTTCAGGAGACATAGAAGTAATTATTACTATATAACCTATATACGAAAATATACCGATTACAATCAACGATATAATAACTGCTAACATTATACTTGCCTTATCGCCTTTTTTCTTTTCTTTTCTTTTTTTATCCTGTTTAATCTGTTTAATCCTATACCCCTCCTCCTCCTCCTCCATAAGTTCATAATCATTTATAGCTTTAATTTTTCTGGTAGGATTATTATCATTACCATTATCTTCTGCAAAATCTCCGTTTGGTTCTTTTAGTACCCGGTATAGGTCTTCAAGCATTTCTGTAGCCGTCTGGTATCTACCGCTCTGTTCTTTCTTCATTGCCTTCATCACTACATTGTTTAAAGCAACGGGTATTTTTTTATTAAGCTCTATAGGTTGGACAGGTTTATCCTGTATATGTTTAAGTGCTATGGCCACCGGGGATTCTCCATCAAAAGGCATTTTTCCTGTTACCATTTCATATAGCACTATTCCTAATGAATATAAATCGGACTTTTCATCAATATATCCTCCCCTGGCCTGTTCAGGAGAGAAATAATGTACTGACCCTATTGTACTGCCTACCATAGTTATAGTTGATGAGGTGGCCGCCCTTGCTATACCGAAGTCAGTAACTTTTGCAATTCCATCTTTTGTCATAAGAATATTTTGGGGTTTTATATCTCTGTGAATAATTTGTTTACTGTGGGCATGTTCTATTGCCGAGCAAATCTGTATTGCAATTTTTACCGCTTCCTTCCATTCAACAGGCCCATTTCTAGCAATATATTCCTTCAAAGTTATGCCGTCAATATACTCCATAACAATGTAGTAGACGTTGTTTTCACTACCTACATCATATATAGATACAATATTTGGATGGGAAAGACTTGCTGCAGATTGGGCTTCTACTTCAAATCTTCTGACAAACTCTTCATCTCCTGTAAACTCTTCCCTCAAAATTTTAACAGCAACATACCTATTAAGAAGCCTGCATCTTGCTTTATAAACAAGAGCCATTCCTCCTCCACCTATTTTTTCAATTAATTCATACCTGTTTCCAAGTACACTTACTTCCATGCTTACACCTCTGTTACACTCTAATTATAACAACCGTAATATTATCATTTCCACCACTTATATTCGCCGCTTCCACAAGTTCTGCACATGCCACTTGAGGGTCATCGTTTTTTTCAACAATGCTTTTTATTTTATCGTCGGAAAGCATGTTTGTCAAACCGTCGGTACACAATATAAAAATATCGTTATTATAAATATCGTAAGAATAAATGTCAACTTGTACCTTTTCGAAGCATCCAAGAGCGCGGGTTATTACATGCTTTTGAGGGTGATTTTCTGCCTCTCCCCTTGTCAGAGAACCGTTCTTTATTAATTCTTCTACATATGAATGGTCGGTAGTAAGCTGTTTTATATTTCTATTCCTCACCATGTACGCCCGGCTGTCGCCTACATGAACTATGTATAATTTTTTATCAAAGAAAAGAGCTATTACCAGAGTTGTACCCATTCCATAGTAAGGTCCCGGCTCTCTGGACTTTTCATATATAATATTATTTGCTTCCTCAATAACTTTTTCAATAAAACTATGCAAATTTTCTTCATCAAGATTTTCGGGAATATTTCCCAAACATTCACTTATATAGTCGACAGCCATTTTACTGGCAACTTCTCCGGCGCTATGGCCTCCCATACCGTCAGCAACTATAAACGCAGCAGTCATTTTTGAAGACCCGAAAATAACATTACAACTATCTTCATTTACTTCTCGAATCATGCCTTTATGGCTTTTTATGCCATACTTCACAAAATCACCGCCTTGTGTGAAGGTTATCCACCACTCTTTTTACCTTCTATTACCCTTCTTCTTAGTTGGCCGCATGCCGCATTTATGTCATCTCCCAACTCCCGTCTTATAGTTACAGGTATACCATTACTTTCAAGTATACTTTTAAACTTTTCTATATTTTTTCTTTTGCTGGGCTTGAATATTGCCCCTTCAATAAAATTAACAGGTATAAGGTTCACATGGCATAACATCCCTTTAATCTTCCCTGTTAAAGCAAAAGCATCTTCTTCGGAGTCGTTAAAACCATCTATCATTGCATACTCAAAAGTAATTCTTCTTTTAGTTTTCTCTGTATATATCTTACATGCTCCAATAATTTTGTCAATAGAATAGATTTTATTAATAGGCATTATTTTCAATCTTTTTTCGTCATCAGGAGCATGAAGGGAAACAGAAAGGTTAACAGGTATATTTTCATTGGATAAATTCAATATGCCCGGTACCAAACCGCAAGTTGAAATGGTAATCCTCCTGTAGCTTATATTAAGCCCTTCCTGCAAGTTAGCCTGTTTTAAAAATTTAATTAGATTTTCATAGTTGTCGAGAGGCTCACCTATCCCCATTATCACAATATTGCCTACCCGGCATTTACAATCGTTCTGAATAGCTAATACTTGGTCTATCATTTCCCCCGAAGTAAGATTTCTCACAAATCCAAGTCCTGAAGAAGCACAAAATCTGCATCCCATTTTACATCCTACCTGGGAAGATATGCATACTGTAAGCCCATGCCTGTAAACCATAAGAACACTTTCAATTACATTTCCATCTGAAAGAGTAAAAAGATATTTCTTTGTCCCATCTTTAGATGTATATTTTCCCTGTAGCTTAATACTCCCAATGTATGCAATTTCCTTGAGCAAGTTTCTTAAGTCTTTCGAAATATCTGTCATATCGTCAATGTCTTTTATCCCCTTGTAAAGCCAGCTTATAATTTGCTTTGCTCTAAACTTCTCCTGGCCAAGACCTGTTAAAAAATCTTTAAGCTCTTCAAGTGAAAGATTGAGAAGGTCTACCTTTTCATTTTCATTCATTAATATCTCTTCTCCTCATCTTGGCAATAAAAAATCCGTCTGTATTATCAATATTCGGGAACAGCTGGACATAACCAACTTTAGCAGTTTCTCGGGAAAGTCCTGAAGGAAGCAGTTTGTCAAACTCCATCATTTGGAATTCACTGTTTGTATTTGACTCTAAAAATTCCCTTACAACTTCTATATTTTCATCAGACCCAATAGTACAAGTACTATAAACAAGTACCCCTCCCGGTTTAACATATTCAGCTGAAGTCTTCAGTATTTTCAACTGCAGGCCCTTAATCTCTTTTTTATCTTCAAGAGCCCTGCTCCATTTTATCTCAGGTTTTCTTCTTATTATGCCCAATCCTGTACAGGGTGCATCGACTAGTACACGATGGGCCTTCATTATGTAGGCGGGGTCCAATAAGGTAGCATCATGTAACTCTGCTTTAATTATGTTCACCCCCAGCCTTGTAGCTGCTTCATTTATCAGTTTAATTCTATGCTCGTGAATATCCCGCGAAATTACCAGTCCTTTGTTTTCCATTATCTCTGCTATGTGAGTTGATTTTCCTCCAGGGGCTGCACATACATCCATGACAAGTTCTCCAGGTGCTGGGTCTAATACCTGTGATACCAGCATTGAGGCTTCATCTTGGACCTGGAAATACCCTGCCCTGAACAACTCAGAACCTGTTATAGCTGTAGGGTTATTAATAATAAAAGCGTTGTCAATGTACCTTCCCTTTAAATATGCTATACCCTCTTCATTCATCTTCCTCATAAATTCATGCTTTGTTATCTTTATCGTGTTTACTCTTACAGTAAAATCCGGATTTTTATTGTTGCTTTCAAGAAGGCTTTCAGTAAAGTCCTCTCCGAATAAATTTATCCAGTATTTAACCATCCATTCAGGGTGTGAATATTTAATTGATAAATATCTTACTGGTTCCTTATTTCTATCAGGGTATTTTATTTCGGTACGTCGCCTTGCTACATTCCTCAAAACCCCATTTACATAGCCACTGGAAGCATGGTGTCCATATTTTAAGGCAAGCTTTACACTTTCATTGCATGCTGCAGATTCCGGTATCCTATTGGTATAAAGTAATTGGTATATGCCTAACCTCAAAATATTCAGAATCCATGGAGAAAGCTTTTTTAAAGGAATATTTGAAAACTCCGCTATAACCCAATCTATAGCCAATTTCCACTTAACCGTCCCATATACCAGTCCGGTAATAAATACCTTGTCAACCTCCCTGAAAGCAGGGTTATTAAGATATTTATTTATGGTAATATTGGAATATGCCCCTTTTTCATTTATATCAAAGAGTATTTTCAATGCCGCCTCTCTGGACAAGTCAACCATTAATCGCTCCTTCTCCTGCCCCCCGCCAGCAACATCAAACGCAACAAGCTTGCAATAGCTACAGCTGCTGATGCCACATAAGTCATCGCTGCTGCACGCAGAACTTTTTTTGCAGGTTCCGCCTCGTCCCATGTAAGAATACCCATATCTTCCAGGGAAGCAATTGCCCTTGTGCTGGCATTAAACTCTACAGGTAGAGTTACAATATAAAAGGCAACCGCAGCAGCATAAAGTATTATTCCCACGTATATAAGAGGATACAGTTGTAATATTATACCAAATATTGCTAGATAAGGTCCTGCAGCCGAACCTATATTTGCAACAGGTACCAAAGTACTTCTTAAAGCCAGAGGTGCATATCCGTACTTATGTTGAAGGGCATGCCCTGTTTCATGGGCAGCAACACCCAGCGCAGCAACCGAATTACTTCCATATACTGCCTGGGAAAGCCTTACCACTTTTGTCCTGGGGTCATAATGGTCGGTCAGCTCTCCCGGTACCATCTGGACAGACACATCCCTTAGTCCATGCCGGTCAAGTATGTTACGGGCAACTTCCGCCCCAGTTAAACCATTCCTATTGGGCAACTTCCTATATTTATTAAATGTGCCTTTAACCTTAAATTGAGCATATAATGCAAACAAGAAGGCTGGAACTACTAATATAAGATAATACTGGTCAAATCCATAAAAATATCTCATCATCCTATCATCACCTCGTTATATATAATATCCAAATACAATACTATGTTATCCGAAAACTTCTCCTACATTAAAATTGTGCCAACATTCCTCAATGCATAGTTTTTTACAGCCGTCAAACTGGAGCTCAAGTATCTGTATATAGCCTTTCCCACAAGCAACAAATATTCCATTCTTTTCCTTTTTGCAAATTAAGCCGGGCATTTTTATGTAATCCTCCCTTTTTTCAACTGTACAACTTGCCGGGCATGCAACTTTTGATTTCCATATTTTAACTCTTTTCCCCTTGTAGAAAGTATAAGCCCCCGGCCAGGGATTAGTGCCTCTTATAAGGTTGTGTATATTTTCCGAGGGTTTGTCCCAGTCTATTAAACCCATTTCTTTTTTCAGCATGGGTGCATATGAGGCCTCTTCTTCTCTTTGCGGAATCCTCTGTATAGTCCCGGTTTTTATCATCTCCAGAGTATCTTTCAAAACTTCGGCACCAAGAAACGCTAACTTATCATGGAGTTCTCCTGCCGTCATGTCTTCAGGTATATCTATTTCCCTTTTCAATAAAATATCTCCTGTATCCATTCCTGCATCAGTCAGCATTGTTGTAATCCCTGTTTTGGTTTCGCCGTTTATTATTGCCCAATTAATAGGTGCAGCTCCTCGATATTTCGGCAAAAGCGAAGCATGGACATTTATACAGCCTTTCTTCGGAATATCAAGCACTTCCTGTGGAAGTATTTTCCCATATGCAGCAGTAATCAGAAGGTCAGGAGCTATTTTTTTTAAAGTAGAGACAAATTCTTCAGTGTTCACTTTTTCGGGCTGCAATACATGTATGCCAAGCTTTTCTGCATATTCTTTAACCGGAGGGCAGCAAAGCTTTTTACCTCTCCCCTTCGGTTTGTCCGGTTGTGTAACTACAGCAACAACCCCGTATCCTTCTCTGACAAGCATATCCAAACTCGGCACTGCAAATTCGGGAGTACCCATAAAAACAACTTTCATCAGCTTTCCACTCCTTATAAACCTTCTTACTACCGGGAATCAATATACCTTATTACCTTATCCTTAAAAAGTATTCCGTCCAAATGGTCAATTTCATGGCATAGAACCCTAGCAAGTAAACCTTCACCCGTTATTACAACTTCTTCACCTTTTTCGTTCAAAGCTTCTACTACTACTTTCTGAGGCCTTTTTACTTCTCCATATACTCCAGGTATGCTAAGACAGCCTTCTGCTTCACTCTGTTCTCCCTCTTCGGAAACTATTCTGGGGTTAATAAGTTTAAAAAGACCCTTCCCATCTTCTATATCTATTACAATGGCTCGTTTTAATACTCCTACCTGGGGAGCTGCAAGTCCGATTCCATCGTTTTCATACATGGTTTCCGCCATATCATTTAATAAGTTAATTATTTTATCAGTAATGACATCAACTTCTCTTGACTTCTTCCGTAAAATTTCCTCCCCTTCTTTTCTGATTCTTCTTAACGCCATAATAAACCTCCAAAACATTTTTACATTATATTATAGCATATTGACAGGATTAATATCTATACTTAATTCTATCATATCCTTATTATTTTTTACTCTGTTAAATTCATCTGATGTTTCTCTCAAAACATTAATAAGAATATCTATATCCTTACTCTTCAAAACAAGTCTCCATCTGTACTTATTTTTTATTTTTACTATTGGCGGTTTCATAGGACCAAGTATCTCATAACGGTTTTTATCAATGCTTTTACTTTCGAAATTTCTGCATATTATATTTTTCACTATTTTTGAACTTTCCAGTACAGTCTTATCACTAACTCCGCTCATAATTACCAGGGCAATATTAGTAAAAGGAGGATAATCCATTTCCTTACGCAATCTTATTTCTTGCCGGTAAAACGAGGCATAATCGTGTTTACAGGCAGCAAGTATGCTGAAATCTTCGGTATTATATGACTGTATTACAACCCTTCCCGGAATCTCTCCCCTTCCTGCCCTGCCTGCAACCTGGGTCAACAGCTGGAACGTCTTTTCCGATGCCCTGTAGTCTGCAATGTTCAACATGCTGTCAGCTGCCAGTACACCCACAAGAGTTACATTAGGGAAATCATGCCCTTTTGCTATCATCTGTGTTCCTACCATTATATTAATATTCTGATCGCGAAATTTACCTAGTATATCTGCATGGGAATTCTTATAACCTGTCGTATCCGAATCCATCCTGATAACCGTACTGCCAGGGAAGTATCTTTTTGTCTCTTCTTCCAATTTCTGGGTACCTAAGCCAAAATGCCTTATATATTTGCTCTTACATTTTGGACACTCTTTCGGCACCTTTACCGTATACCCGCAATAATGGCATGTCAGCCTCTCCCCTATTGCATGGTAAGTAAGGGTAATACTACAGTTTATACACCTGGCTACATATCCGCAGTTCCTGCATAAAACAAAAGGCGAATAACCTCTCCTGTTTAAGAGTAGTATGGTCTGCTGCCTTAGATCAATATTTTTACTAATTTCTTCTGCAAGTTTATTGCTGAAGATCGAGCGGTTACCCTTGTTTAACTCCTCCCTCATATCAACAAGTTCAACTCTCGGGAGCAACATGTTATTTGGCCTTTCTTTCATTTCAATAAAACCAATTTTACCTTCTTCAGCCCTGTAATAGGTTTCTACCGACGGCGTAGCAGAACCTAACAGCAATAATCCCCCCTGTTGCTTGCAGATATATCTTGCAATGTCGGCTGCATGATATTTGGGGGTTATCTCGGATTTATAACTTCCCTCATGTTCTTCGTCGATAATAATAAGGCCGATACGTTCAAGAGGAGCAAAAATGGCCGATCTTGCACCAATTACCACTTTTATCTTTTTTTCCATTATAAGGCGCCACTGGTCGTACCGCTCACCAAGAGAAAGCCTGCTGTGAAGTACCGCCACATCATTTCCAAACCTTCCCTTGAATCTTGCCGTCATTTGAGGAGTAAGGGATATTTCCGGAACCAACACGATAGCTTCTTTTCCCTTCCCGATAACATACTGTATCAATTGCATATAAACCTCGGTTTTCCCGCTTCCCGTAACCCCATGAAGCAAAAACTCGCTAAACCTTCCTTCATCTATCCGGTCTTTTAGTATCTTTAAAGCTTCATCCTGTTCGTCCGTCAAATCTAACGGCCTGGTACTTTCATAGCCCGTATCCTTAAAAGGACTTCTTTTTACTTCTATTTCTTTAAAATCTATATATCCATATTTTTTTAAGGTGTCCAGCACTCCGGGGGATACTCCCGCAAATTTAACAATATCCTGGACAGCCACGTATTCGTTATCCATAAGAATTTCAAGCACTTTTATCTGCTGGATTCTTTTTAGTTTGTTACCTTCAATAACGTTTGCTATTTCTTCTTTTGGCAGAACAGCATATGCCACACGTATAAATTTTTCCTTTACCCTGGTTGCAAATTCTTCTCTAATGCTGATTATTCCTTTCGCTTCCAAATCCCTGAGGTATTTATGAAAAGACCTTAGGCTTAGTTTGTTTTTTAATTCAGTTAATTCACATTCATTCCCACACTCTACGAGAGCATCAAGTATTTTCTTTTCATTTTCTTTTACATGCCCTTCATAATTTTCCAGCTTCACAATTCTATAGGCTTTTACGCCTACCCCTGCCGGAAGCATACATTTTATTGCATCATGGTATGTACAAATATACCTCTCCCTCATCCATGCAGCAAGCCTAATCATTCTTTCATTTAAGACCGGTTTTTCATCCACCAATTTATTAATACTTTTAAGACCATCCCAGTTGCTGCTATCCAATACATCCAAAACATATGCCTCTTTCGGCATGTTTGTCTTACCGAAGGGCACAATAACCCTCACTCCTGGTTTAACACTGTCTTTTAGTTTAGCCGGAATAACATAATGGTATTCTTTGTCAAACTCCCTGGTGCAATTACTAATTACAACTGAAGCAATATTCCCCATACTCAACACTTTTAAAAAACATCATCAATTAAATATATTCTTTTAAAAACTCCGGCATATTTTCCTTGCTGCCGGATACACTTATATTAAACTCAACCTTGTATTTAGAAGCAATTCTTTTCAATTTTGAAAAAAAGCTTTCAAGACTTCCTGCATTTTCTTTTAGTATATGTGTGATCCCATCAATAAAAATCCATTTCACATCATAGTTTTGAGCAATTATTCCACATATGAAACCTAAAAGTCCTTCTTCAGTTTCTACAGGAAATTCACTGATATTTATAAACCGGACACCGTGCTTTAAGTCATAAATAAGCTGATTCCCATAGTCTATAAATACAATACATCCATAGTTTTTGTCTGCCATTTTATTGGCATATTCTACCATGGCCCTGGTCTTCCCGGTACCTTTTTCCCCATAAATAGCTTTAATCATTCATATACACCCCTCCCTTTTTTCTTCCGATGCTTTTTCTCTTCATCCTAATCTTATATATATCTTATATATACAATAATATATTTTTTCAGTTATTTCAAGCATATTAGTCTTTTAATTTTAGCCTCAGCCTGGTTATCAAATCCTGAAAAATGCCCTTATACCTATTGTTTGGAAGAGAATTAAGTGTATCAATACCTCTCTCTATATATTTCTCAAGTATTTTTTCCGAATATTTTATTCCTCCTAATTCTTTTACCGCAGTTATTGCCATTGCTATTTCTTTACACGGTACTTTGCCTTCCCTATCTTTAAAAGTCAGTATTGTCCTTTTAAGTGTCTCACTTTTTGCCATGGCGTATATAAGAGGCAGTGTTATTACTCCCTTTGAAATATCGTTACCTGTGGGTTTTCCTGTAACTTCCGGCTCCAGGATAAAATCATTTATATCGTCCCGTATCTGAAAAGCCATACCATAATAAAATCCGAACCTGGTTAAAGTCTTTACAATATGGGAGTGACATTCTGCAGAATCCGCACCCAGGGCACATGCAGCGGAGAATAAGACAGCAGTTTTCCTATTGGTTTTTTTCAAGTATGAAACTATCGAAGTGTTAATATTGAACCTATCAAGAAATTGGTCAACTTCTCCTTCACAAATTGATTTCAACCCTTTGGCTATAATTTCCATTTTATCTTTGGATACTTTTCCTGAAAGCATTAAAACAGCTTTTGTAAATAAATAATCACCAGTATAAATTGCCATATCTGTACCATATTTCTCAGATACGGTAATTACGCCTCTTCTTATTTTTGAATTATCTATTATATCATCATGAACAAGGGTTGCATTATGAAGTATTTCAATCGCCCCTGCTATGGGTATGGTCTTTTCTCTTCTATATTCCCCGAATTTGGCAGAATTTATGACAAATAGAGGCCGTATCCTTTTGCCTCCCGAATCTATTAAGGTCTGAACAATTTCTTCAAGGGTTTTATTCCTTGAATGTATGCTGTTTTTTATAAATTCTTCAACCAACTTCAGTTCCTGGAATATTTCCGGATATTCGCTCCACAAGTTAACAACACAACCTTATCTTACCAAAATTTTTTGAAAAATATTTGTCCTTTTTAAAGCCTTTATCAAATAATTGCTGCACAAACCTACAAAGCTTCCCATAATTACTCCCGATAGGATAAGTATAGGCAGATAGGCCATTACTGAAAAATCTTTCATAATAACACCTGCCATTAGCAATTGGCCTATATTGTGCATCACGGCACCTGCAATACTTATCCCGATAATACTGAATAATCCTGTCGTTTTGTAATACATGAAATTCATAACGACAGTGCTGAGGATACCTCCTGCAATACTAAAAAGAAATACGGTAAACCCTCCTGTAAAAAGAGAAGAAATTACAGTCCTTAAAATTACAAGTATAAAGGCATCTTTAAGCCCTAAAAATACTATGGTTGTAAGGACGATAATATTTGCCAACCCCAGTTTAATACCCGGTAATGCTATTGGTAAAGGTATCCAGTTTTCGATTATCGAGAGAACTATTGCTTGCGCCGTAAAAATTGCAAGCATTACCATCTTCTTTGTTTTCCCCATGTTAATACGTTACTCCGTCTACTTCATCTTTTTTCCCTTCAATTTTTATCATGAAGCGCCCAGGCAGGCAAACAGCAGTATCGCCCGGTTTTTCCAACCACCCTGTCTTCACGCAAACCTTATCGGGACAATTAGATTCTTCAAACCTGATCCTGCCCTTTTCAATTAAAATCACAACCCGGTAATCCCCCGAGATTTCCAGCCTCTCGGGGCCTTTTATTTCATCAAGGTCAACTTCTTTTATTATCTTATTGCCCTGCCTTATAACTGCGACTTTACGGATATTGGCTCCTCTTGAAAAAGCTTCCGGCAACAAGATGCCGGCTAAAGCTAAAAGTAGTATAAAAGTAACAAGAAAAACATCTCCTTTTTTAAAAATATTACCTTGTTTAGAAATATTACCTTTTTTCAACATAATTAAATTCCTTGCTTTCATCCTTTAAAACAAAATTGCCTCTTAACCCTGAAGATACATAAATGTTTTTGTCTCGTGTAATAAAAATACCTTCAACTCCTTCTAAACTCTCTACCAGTTCCATTCCCTTTTCCAGCCCCAAAACAAATACGGCCGTTGATAAAGCATCTCCCTTAATTGACAGGTCCGTTATAATTGTTGCACTAATTAGGCCTGAGTCTGAAGGATAACCCGTTTTTGGGTCCAGTATATGATGATACCTTTTGCCGTTTGCCTCAAAATACCTTTCATAATCACCCGATGTTATAACAGCCTTGTCAGATACCTCAACTATTCCGATATATTTGCCCGTCACATCCCTTGGGTGTTGTATTCCTATTTTCCATGGGGTTCCATCGGGTTTTTTACCTAGGGTTACTACATTTCCACCCAAATTTATATAGGCGGATTTTATTCCATGTTTTTTGTAGATTTTTATAGCTTCGTCCCCGGCATACCCCTTTGCTATACCGCCCAAATCAATTGACTGGCCGGTTCTTCCCAGTTTTGCCTTCAAATTTTCCTCATCAATAAATAAATCTTTATAATTTACCAATAAAAGTAAATCTTTAATTTCTTTTTCTTCAGGTACTCTTTGTTTATCCGTAGATATTCCCCATGCCTTTATTAAGGGTCCCACAGTTGGATCAAAGGCGCCACTGCTTAATTGGGAATATTCTTTTGCTTTTGACAGTACATATATGGTATCCTGACTTAAGCTAACAGCACCCTTCCCTGCCATTTTATTAAGTGCGTTCACTTCACTATCCGGCGAATTTACTGTCATTTTGCGTTCAATATCCTTAAGCCTTTCAGCCACCTCTTTTACTGCATTACTTGCATTGCTTGAATTATTTGCATTACCCTCATTATCTCCATTATTTGCATATACCTTCTGGGTTATAATTGTACCCATCAAAAACTCCTGCCACTCAACAAGTCCATCCTCATCAGAGTTCTTCTTATTTTTACCTGCGCAGGATGTTAAAGGCGTTAAGATTAAAGGTAACAACAAAATTATTGCATATAGCTTTATCTTGTACAATAGGAAATTATTATCCATTCTCCTGGTGCAATCTCCTTTTAAATAATTTTTATTATACACCTCTCCTAATTTTTATTATACACCTCTCCGGGTCAAATGACCTAATGCTATTATATCATGGTTGTCAACTTAGCCATCAACTTAAAGCATCCGACATCTCCCATCTAAAACAATACCCCAGGTTAAACTTTTGCCTGGGGCTCTTTTTATCTGATTTTCAAGCATTATTACGTCGAAAGTGGTCTGACCTGCATTATTTTTTTGCCTTCTCCAAAGCTTCCTTAACAAGAGACACAAAGGTTTCGTGCGAACGGGTAGCTCCTGATATTGCATCAACCTTGTTTATGTCCTGGACTTCAACAAGCTTGTCTCCATATGTCTTTGAAGCTTTTATAGCCTTCTGAGCCTTATCGTAGTTTTCCTGGTTTTCAATTTTTCCATCTTTTTTACCGTAGTCTTCATCTTTTTCTTTACCATTGCTCATTTCTTTCCATACAACATCAGTGATTTTACCATCTTTAATGGTTATTTCCACCAATGCAGTATTGCCATAATCGTCAGGCTGGCTTTCAGCTTTCCATGTACCATCTTTGTACTTGCTTCCGCTGCAACCGCTTACCAAAACTAAAGCTAATAAAACTACAAATGTAATAATGAGATATTTCCTCATAATAATATGCCCCCTTAAAATGATAATTTTGTTATAATATTTACCCTGAAAAATCTAAATTAATCCAATTTTTTTGCTTTTTTTTGTATTATAAATTTTATCAATTTTAATTTGGTTGTTAAGTTGTTGTTTATATTTCTAACAATAAGGTAAATAGTATTATGTATAATATATTTTTAAAAATATTTGTTAATTATATAACATGATAACATGGGAGGAGTAGCCAATGTCAACCAAAATTGTTATTCTGGGAGCAGGATATGCAGGAATTAAAGCTGCCCTGACTTTATACAAAAAAAAAGAGAAGGATGACATAGAAATTACGGTAATCGATAAAAACCCTTATCATACCTTGTTAACGGAAATTCATGAAGTTGCAGGCAACAGGATAAATGAAGACGGAGTAATTGTTCCTTTAAAAGATATTTTTAAATATACTGATGTTAAATTGGTCTGTAACAAAATAACAAATATTGATTTTGAGAATCAAAAGCTCTATTCGGAATCCGAAGAATACCAATATGATTATTTAATAATTGCTGCAGGAAGCCATCCGAACTTTTATGATATACCCGGAATGGAAAAACATAGTTTTCCTTTATGGTCTTATGAAAACGCAATTTCTATACGTGAGCATATAAAAGACTGTTTTTTAAAAGCCTCTCAAGAAAAAGATCCTGAAAAAAGAAAAACACTATTAACTTTTATTGTAGGAGGAGGAGGTTTTACCGGTGTAGAAATGATAGGGGAATTAGCCCTCTGGGTGAAAGACTTATGCGCCGAATATGGTATTTTGAGAAATGATGTTAAATTAATACTTATAGAAGCTCTACCCGAAATACTCAACAATTTAAAACCAAAAAGCGTAACAAAAGCCAGGAATTACCTGATTAACAAATTGAGAGTCGAAGTTATGGTCAATGCTCCTATAATCGAAGTTACTGCTGATACGGTTAAATTAGAAAATGGAACTATTATTCCCTCAAAAACACTTATCTGGACTGCAGGGGTAAAAGCATGCAATCTGGCTGATTCCCTTAAAATCAGTAAAGGTAAAGCTTGCAGAATAAATGTAGACCAATACACTCAAACGCAATACGAAAATGTATTTGCTGCCGGTGATATATCAATTTTTAAAACCGAAGAAGGCTCTCTTCCTGCTCTTGTTGAAGCAGCCCTACAAACAGGAGAAGTTGCGGCTTTGAATGTTCTCTCCCGGATAAGAGGGAAAGAAATGAAAAAGCTGGAGCCAAAGCTCCATGGTGTAATGGTATCTGCAGGAAGTTATTTTGCTGTAAGCAATATTATGGGACGTGAGCTTCCCAGGCTGTTATCAATACTGATGAAGTATCTTGTTAACATTCACTACCTCTTTGGAATAGGCGGATTTGAACTTGTGTTTAAATATATCAAACATGAGTTTTTGTTTAAAAAGCAACGTAAAACTCTGATAGAAAAACATGTTTCTTCAATTACCCCTGCATTTTGGCTAGTACCTATAAGGTTGTTTTTAGGCTATGCATGGCTGGCAGAAGGAATTAAAAAAATAAATGAAAAATGGCTTGTAAAAGCTCTCCTGGCAGGTGCTCCTCCTGATGCTGGCAGCGGTGCATCAATTACCGATACGGGGGAGAAAGTTTTTAGAATAATCAGTGACCATACACCTGGTTGGTACGCCTGGATAGCTGATAATATTATAATTCCAAATGCCCTCATATTTCAAATACTGATTGTAATAGCTGAATTAGGACTGGGGCTGGCATTTATATCGGGCACATTCACTTTCATAGCGGCTATTGTATCACTTGTGATGAATTTGAATTTTATACTCTCAACCGGAATGTATTCATACGACTGGTGGTATATACCCGCTGCTTTAAGCATGATGGGAGGCGCAGGAAAGGCTTTTGGTGTTGACCATTACCTTATACCGTATCTTATGAGACAGTGGAGGTATTTTGTAAGGAACAGAAAATTTAAGCCCCTCCTATTTAAGTAGGGGCTTTACCTCTTCCATTTTTGATATTGAAACTTCATAAGCCGTCTTTGTGACTATTTCACCTGAGTCATACCTTTTTTGGTATTCTCTGCTCTGGATTCTTCCCCATACTTTTATATTATCGCCTACAGATAAGTTTTCCGAATACCTTGCATTTCTTCCCCAGGCAATACAAGGGATATAGTCGGACTTGTTGTACGGACGGTTAACTGCCAACAGTAAATCCGCTATTTCCCGGCCGAAAGGTGTAGTCCTGTATATAGGTTTTTTACATATGTACCCGTCTAAGTAAATTTGGTTGGGATTCTTTATTTCACTTTCATCCCCTAAAAAAACTATTTCTCTTGCAAACACAGTTAAAATCAATTTATTTCCTTCTTTTCCATAATTATTATAAGACCTGAATTGTCCTTCTATTTTAACGATACACCCCTCTCCCAATTGCTGTTTTCCTATAAGGCGCTCAGATATTGTCACGGGAATCTTATCACTACTATCACTGAGTCTCGGGACTTCAAGAATAAAAGAGTAAAACCCTTCTCCATATACTTCATGACTGTATTCCAACTCAGAAACCACTTTGCCGGCAATTGTGACTACATTGTTTTCGATGAGGTTTCCAACCATTTGCCCCCCACTCTCCTCTCTTTTTCTCATGTACTTATATAAATTTTTCTATTGTATTATTATTCATAGAAGGACAATTTTAGAAGCAATTTCAATAGTAAATAATTTATTATATAAATTGCCGTCCTCTTCCATTAAATTATATTATATTACATATATTTTACACATTGCAAATTATTCTTTTTTTTACAAGGAATTATTATTAATTGTACGAATTCAGCTCCCGCTTATAGAAGTGAAAGACTTCTTCTGGCATCTGGTTAAAAACAGGTAGGTCGTCCAAAATTATTTATTGTACCTGGGTAGGAGAGTGAGCCAATGTGTTTAATTCCACTCCCGTGTTCAATTCTACCCCACTGGCAACGGCAAATGCTACTGCACCAAGAGCTCCGTATATGTCAACCTCTTTTCCCACATCAATTCTATACTCCTGCGGTCCAATTGTATTTCCATTTATTGACTTTACAGTTTTTTGCTGGTACAACATAAATCCTTTTTCGAACATTGTATCATCAACGCTGGATGTAGTTATACTTGCCTTCGAGTTAAAACCGTAAGTAACAGTGTCAAATTTAAGATCCTTTAAGAAAGCAAGGTCATCAATATAATCTTCATTTACAATTATTATGCCCTTTTCGTCAAGTAATGACAGTAACTTCTCAATTTGTTTTTTGTAAACAGAAGATATATCAATATATAAAATAATGTCAAATTTTAAATCCGGTTGCAGGTAATTTAATATTTCAAAATTTGTATCGCTAACATCTATTTTTAAAATTAAAATATCAGTACCGTTTTTTCTGACTTCATGTATATAGCTCTTTATTTTATTTTGACCTAATTCAATCAAGTTTCTTAAACTAACGATGCTTGTTTTTTTATTATGGGAAGCCAATATGGCATTAATTAGATTGGTAGCCTTTGCCTGATTTTCATCCCGGCCGATTATTCCTGCTATCATCATTGGTAAAACCTCATTTCTTAAGCGCATTAATAGTAAATTAAATAAATTATGTAGTTTATATAATATACATTTTTAATAATTATATGTATGATTAATTCTCAATTCTTAATTTTTACATTCCTTCAGAAGACTGGATTATGTCCATCAGTAGTATACATGTCCTCTATATCATTTAAATAAAACCGGTTCTTGCTCAAAAAGTGTCCAAGGGTTGGTAAAAACATCATGAACAGATATTGCAAAGTGCAAATGCGGACCTGTGGAGAAACCGGTAGAACCAACTTCACCTATAATTTGTCCTTTAATTAAATCATCACCTTCTTTAACCGCTATGCTGTCCATATGGTAGTTCCAGCTTATTATTCCATAGCCATGATCTATAAGAACAGTATTTCCTGTAAGAATTAAATGTCTTGCAAGTATAACTTTGCCAGAATTTGTTGCTTTAACAGGTGTTCCTATATCTGCGGCAATATCAATACCACTATGCCTGTATGAAGTTGGAGCATTGTTTACAAATCTTCTCATGCCAAACTCGGTGGTGATTCTTCCTTCAACAGGTTTTAGAAAAACGCCGTCCCACATTTTAACAGGAGTATCAGTTTTTCTTACAGCTCCTATATATTTGTTGTATTCTTCATAAGCAGCATCGTTCCGTGTAGATTGATCCACCTCTTCTGAAATGGTAAGATATTGAATTGGAAATTCTTTAGGTAAGACGCTGATAGTTATCTCGTAAGATTCCTTCTTATTTATCAAGTTGACGTTTTCTGCAGTTAGCGAAACAATATAGTCGGAAGGTTTTAAATCATAGCTTAGGGGAAGAATAGCAAATTTGCCATGTTCATATTTATAAAAAGGCAAATCTGATTTTGCCAAATCAGATTTTAAAAATATATCTTCATCTTCGTTTGCATATTTTGCAAAAATTGTTAATAACTCCCCAGGAAAAGTCTGAGAAGAAGAAACCTCAAACTCAATTGGAACATCATTAACAAAAGCAAATTCATATATAGCTTCGCCATAAAAACCTCTATCGGCTGATCCGGATTCATACCAGAAAGCTGTAATTTTGTAAAGTAACTCACCTTCTTCTTTTGGTTGAAAAATCGAATAACCGGATAAGGGACATTCGGATTCGGATAATCCATTTTCTAAAACAATGCTGTCTTCTTGAAAAATCAGATTATTCTTTTTAAATATTTGCAAATTAAGCTTATCAGGATTGTGACTACATTTAAGAATTAGATTCCCGTTATAAAAAAGCACTTCCGGTTTATCATCTAAATTATATAAGACATCCTTATTTTCAGAAATAATAGCATTGTCATCCGGAAAAGGATAAAATTTATTATTCTTTCCTCTATAATACCAATTTCCCGTTTTTATCGAGCCTTTGACAGAATGAGTTCCATCTGTTAGTTCAATATCGGGGGGTATTGTAGATGTATAAAACTCCTCATCCCGATTAACATTATTAACATTAATAAACAAAAACATAGAAATTGTGCAAACAGAAATTATGCAAATTATTATAAATTTTCTCATTTCAGTTACCTTTCTATGTTAAAAACTCTATCTATTAGGGTTTAACTTAGAATAGCCTCCCAATATTGGTATTAAAAAATCTCTTGCTTTAATTATGTCTATCCTTTGCTGAGGCCCACTAATTTCCCTTTCGATTATGTATGGTCCTTTATAACCATAACTTAGTAATTTCTTTATTAATTCCGGGAAGTTTACAAGACCCTCACCCACAGGCATTTCTTTACCTAGATTACGTCCATCGGTAGGATACATGCCATCTTTTACATGGATACCCCTGATTTTTTCTTTATATATATCTACTGCATCCACAGGATTTGCTTTGCCATATAAGAGCAAGTTAGCAGGATCAAGATTCACGCCCAAATTATCAAGTCCAACATCTTCTATAGTCCGCATCAAGGTAACAGGTGTCTCCTGGCCTGTTTCAAAGTTTAAATACAGGTTATATCTCTTGCAATATGAAGCTACTTCCCTGATAGCAATAACTGTCTCCCTGTATTCTGTTGTTGCAGGGTTCTCAGGAATAAACCCCATGTGAGTGGTAACATCAGTTATACCTAGCATATTTGCAAAATCTGCACCCTTTTTAAGCTCCTTTATACGCTGGGCACGATATTCCCGTGGAACCAACCCTAATGTAAGTGGACCGTCAATAAAATTCCATACTGCCGGAGGAGACCAACCAGCCCATAAACTCGTTATTTTCACTTTGTCTTTTACTATTTCTTTTAATTTTTCTGCATTTTCTCGAGTATATAATTCCATATTCCAGCAATTAATTTGACAACAATTTAATCCGAGTTCAAGTATACTTTCTATCCCATTTTCAAGTATATGCTGCAACTGTACAATAATACCAATATCAATATTACTTACCATTTTATCCTATCCTTTCTATCTATAATATAGTAAAATTAGTAGTTACTTTTTATATTTTATTTTAGTCACAATTTACTATTTAAGTCAACTGCAATATTTACATAAGCAATTTGCATTGCATCATATTCTTAATTGATATTACCATGTTTTACCTATAAACATTGAACTAAAACAATTTTATTCCAAAGTTTCATACGTTAGTATTTTTTCATTTATCCTCTCTTGGAGGCAAGAGGGCAGGTCATAACCTTCCTTTAAACCAGCAATAAAATGTTAAACGATATGCCGTTATGCCGTTAAGACCCTTGCTGCGGTAAACGGTATAAACCCGGCTGTTCCCAGGGTTCATCAAGACCAAGTCCTCTAAGGTCTGCTACT